>JBEBGB010000206.1:0-8208 GCA_040081675.1 Vicinamibacterales bacterium | reverse complement strand
GCCAATGGCTCTGTCGCTCGCATCGAACAGCACTTGCGTCGCCAGCGCGTTGAGCTGCACCTTCAGCCGGTCGGGATGCGCCTTCGCCACGGCGAGCACACGCTCGCGCGTGCCGACGCGCCGGTGGTTCTCAGTGGTCAGCGGTGTGTAGCGGAGGCCAATGGCGGCGTCCGACACGACGCGCCAATCGTTGGGATCGAGTTCACTGTCGAGACGTGCGCGTCGATCGCTGTCCGTGATGGCCACGTCAGGATGGTGCAAGACCGCGCGCGCAGACTCGATGACCGTTGTCCGAAGATCGCGATCGCGAATGGCGGCGCTCGGTACGGTGGTTTCCGTCTGCAGCCAACCGGACCATCCGTGCCGACTCGGGTTTGCACCCAGCCGGCTCGCGATCTTTTCGTCCGGGCGATGCTCGCAGCGTTCGAGACGTTCGAAATAGCCCCGCATGCGTTCGGCTCGCCACGACGCGTCGCCCGTGAGATCGGCGATGTGGTTCCAGTCGGCGTTGTGTGGATAGACCAGGATGAGCGCGTTGTGCGCGGTGCAGCCGCCCAGCGTGGCCGCGCGTGGGTACAGGACCGTGTCGACGGTGTGTCCATCGACCTCGCGTGGCACTCGCTTGGGATCGCGCGCCTGCTTGGCGTCGTCTTCGAAGTGGCGAACGAAGAAGTCCCAGCGGAGCCCGCGGTTCTCTGTCGCGAGGGCGTGGAAGGCCGGCACGTCGTAATCGTCGGGCAGACTGTTGATGTGCGGTGTCTGCGGCGTGTCGCCGATCGACGTGCGAGGATCGCCGCCGGCTTCGAGCAGCAGCACCTGAAAACCTGCTTCCGCAAGGCGCGCCGCGAGCGTGCCGCCGCCGGCGCCAGACCCGACGATGATGAAGTCGGCGTCGTAGGTGGCCGGCCGCGGCGTGGCGTCTGAGGCGTGCGCGCTGGTGAACGATCCGTCAGTCATCCCTGTCCCTTCTGTGTTCCAGGCCACGCGCCCCTGCCGGCGACGGGTTGTCCAGTCGGCAGCGCGACGTGCCTCGTCGCGCTCCCACGTCCCGGCTACATCGTTTTCAGGAACCCGATGAGATCCCGCTTGTCGGCGTCGCTGAGACCCGGTTCTTGCGTGAACAGATTAGTCCCGAAGTAGTGACCCTTGTTGATCACGAGGTCTGGACACTTGCTCAGCGAGAGCATGGTTTCCATGATGTTGCGATCGCTGAAGATGTCCGTCCCGCGCTTCAATTCCCGCTTCGCTTGCTTCAGCAGGCCCAACATCTTCTTCCTTTGCGCGCGACGTTCCGCCTCCGGCAGATCGCTGCCGGTGAGGTCCATGCTCGTGAACAAGCTGATAGGCGTGTCTTTCGGGATGGGGCCGATGTTCACCTCGCCGTTTCTGAAGAACATGGGGAACAGCCGCTGGCCGACACCGAGAAGTCCTTGCAGGCCCTCGGGCACGTAGCCCTTCGGCACGCGGACCGAGCTGTCTTCGCTGGTGCGTTGGATGATGCCGACCCCCGGTCCCGTGATGTTCAGTTGCGTGAACAGCTTGTCCTTCTCCCGGCGCTCGGGCCAGAGCATCTGTTCGATCGAGGCATTGAAGACGCGCATCCGCGCCTCGACCGATGGACTCTTGTCGAAGGGACCGACAGAGTTGTTCTGCAGGAACGGCGCAGTGGACCAGAGGCTCACGAGCGAGGCCGGTCTGGTATAACCACGTCCGCCAGCCGGCATCTTGTAGTCGAATTCGGCCCCGCTCAGGGGATTTCGCAGCTTCACGGTGCCGACCGACGGAAGATCCTTGTACGACTGCGACGAGAAGTTGTCCCAGATGTTGCCGGCAATCGCGTTGGTCCCAATCGGACTGCAGACGTTGGTCTCCATGAGCGTCGACGGTACGCGGAACTCCGTCGAGAGGAAGTTGTCCTTCAGGAAGTCGTCGGCCAGCACCCGTTCACGCATGGCGGTCTTGAAGGCGTCGGTCTTGGTCCACTCCCAGTAGCTCGGCCAGCAACCAGGTTGATCCTTGCCGCCAGTCAGGTAGTCCTTCCCGTTGCAGTCTTCCATCTTGATCGTCGTCGGCAGCGGCGGCAGCTTGCTCGAGTGGCACCTGGCGCACCGCTCGGCGAAAGCCAGCTTGCCGCGGCGCAGTGCCTCGGCATCTTCCGTCTGGTACGAACGCCCGTTGGGCGCGTCCTTCAGTAAGTGCGGATCGGTGCTGGCGAGGAAGAACCGCGCCATGTTCGGCGTCTGCAGTTCCGTGGCTTGCCAGTAGACGGAGTTCTTCTGGGCATCCGCGATCTTGATGGGCGTGATCGGCCGACCGCCGAGGAGCGGCTGGAAGTGAAGCAGCCACTCCTCGCTGAAGAGGCCGATGTTCAAATAGACCCGATTCAACGCGCCGAGTGCACCCACCGAGTCCGAGCCGTCTTTGAGGACACGCGGTGTCCAGGTCGTGTCCGGCGCCTGAAAGAACTGCGCGAGCGGGTCACCCGGCGGCACGAACTGATTAAGTTGCCGGTTGTCGAGTTGTCCGCCCGTCAGATGCTCCTTGCCAAACTGCTTGGCGAGGCCCATGCGCGGTCCGAGGTAGTAGACCGCATTCATCGTGCGCGGGTTGTTGATGTTGTCGCTCGAGACGAGCGATGTGTCGAGCGTGCCCGGCAACGAGGTTCGCAGCGACTGGTTCAGGAAACTCTTCCCGTTTGTTCCGGCCTTCCAGTCGAACACCCGGTCCCACCAGAAGTACTGTGCGCCGACGTTTGACGCCAGGTTCTCCCAGCGCGGGTTCTCGGGGTCGGCCGGGGGCTTGACCGGATTAGGTCCGACGTGGCAAAACCCGCACGACATGCCAACGCGGTACGGTTTCACCAGGTCGCGTCGCTCGTAGTAGGCCGCATCGCGGTAGTAGCGTTCCGAGTCCCACGCCTTGCGCGCCTTCTCGTCGAAGTCCGGATTCGGGAAGAGACGCAGACCGACGACGCCCGTGGGCTCGCCGTAGTAGGAACCGACGGGCACGGTTCGACCGCGGGCGCCGATCTGGACGCCCTTGTATTTGTCGGCGTCCGCAAACGGGTCTGGCGCGCACGATGCATCGCGCACATCGAGCCACAGCCCGAAGTGGCTTGGATCGGGCGCCGTCGCTTTTCGAAAACACGGCTCGTTCACCAGACCGAGATAGCCGAAGCGGCTGTCTCGGGAGTAGGGTAGGGTGGGATGCGACGAGATGGTCTTCAGAAAATCGAGCGAACCGAGGCTCTCGCGTGAGAGCACGTCCCAGAGACGGTCGTTGCCTCCGGTCCAGAGCACCCACATGTTTCGGCCTTGCACCTGCTCGGTCGAGAGCGGCAACCCGCCGTCCATGTCGTGGAGGTAGTCGTCGGCGGCCGCGGGAAACGACGCCGCTGTCCGTTTGGCCCGCATGGCCTCGTCCAGCACGGTTCCCGGTTTCGGCTGATGCGCGCAGGCGACCAGCAATGTCGGCAGTGCCAGCAGCAAGGTCCGTTTCATGAATCGTCTGAGTGATGACATGTGTGCCGTCCTCTGTTCGGAATATTGCCTCAAGAACGTCGCAGCCGTAAAAATGGAACAGGCATGAGGTCGGTGTTCGTTTGGCGGCAAGCTGGCGTTTGAATCGCTGTCCGGTGCGTACTGTGTAAGGGGGCCCACGATGTCAGATGTTCTGTTCCAGCCGCTGCAGTTTCGAAATCTGACCGTCAAGAATCGGGTGTTTCGGTCGAACATCTCCGGCCGGTTCGACAACTATGACGGAACCGGCACGCAAGCCCGCGTCAACTGGGAAGAGAAGTTTGCCGCAGGCGGCGTTGGCGCCATCATCTCATCGTTTGTCCCGGTGCATCCGCGCGGACGGATCATTCCCAACTACGCCACGATTCACCAGGACGACCGCGTTCCGTTCTGGCGGGCAGTCGGCGAGGCCGTGCACCGGCACGAGTGCAAGTTCATCATGCAGCTCAGTCACGGCGGGCGGCAGCGTGACGTGCCCGACCTGGCCTACCCGCGCGGCATGAGTTCGACGGACGCCAAAGACCCTCTTCACGGCTTCGAGTGCGACCGGATGACCATTGGCGACATTCGCGAGGTTGTGGCCGCCTTTGCCGAGGGCGCGCGGCGCGCGCGCGAGGCCAATCTCGACGGCGTCGAGCTGCACGGCGCCAACGGATACCTCATCACGCAGTTTCTGAGCTCGGCGATCAACGACCGGAAGGACGAGTACGGTGGTCCGCTCGAAAACCGCGCGCGCTTCGTCCTCGAGATCGTGCGTGCGATTCGTTCGCGCGTCGGTCGCGATTTCCATCTGCAGATGAAGATCAGCGCCACCGAACACAACAACGCGCTGTTCCTGTTGAGGCACGAGGGCGCAGGGAACACGGTCGAGGAATCGGCGCAGGTGTGCAAGTGGCTCGTTGAAGCGGGCGTTGACGCAATCCATGTGTCGACCGGCAGCTCGTTCCCGCATCCACGCAACCCCGCGGGCTCCGACCTGGACGTCGATCTCCTGTCCCACACCTACGAGCAGCTGGCGTCGAGTGGCACCAACACGTTCCGCAACCTGCTGCTGTTCCACAACAAGCTGACAGGCGAGCTGTTCCGCAAGCAGTGGCTTGACGCAGGCGTCCCGGCCGATCAGATCGAAGGCCTGTCGCTGCCCGACGCGCACGTCATCAAGGCCGCGGTGAATGTGCCGGTCATCTGCACGGGCGGTTTCCAGACAGCGTCCGTCATTCGCGCGGCGATTGACGCGGGCCAGTGCGACGCCGTGAGCATGGCGCGCACGCTGGTCGCGAACAACGACCTCGTCAAGCAGTTCGCGCAGGGCCGGGACAAGGCCGAGCGACCGTGCTCGTACTGCAACAAATGCCTCGTCGAAGTGGTCGAGCATCCGCTTGGGTGCTACGACGAAGACCGCTTCCCGAGCCGCGAAGCCATGCTGGACGAGATCCTGTCGGTCTACCGTCCACAGACGTTTGCATGATGCAGCGGCTGGCACAGCTTCTCTGGCGACTCGTGTGGGTGGGCGTCGCGCTTCTGGGCGTTCTTGCCGTCTGGGTGTTCGTGTCACTCCGGTCCGACCGACCGGTAACCTACGACGGCATCGAAGAGCACTTCAAGTACGGTTCGATCGGCAGCGAACCGGGTGGCTCGCTGTTGTCGCCCATCGGGGGCGTCCTCCCGCCCTATTGGGTCTTCACGGCCTTGCCGTCGGTCTGCAGTGACAAGTTGCCGAACGGGTACGCCACGTTCGGCTTCCTGACCGAGCCGGGCAAGGATCTGCCCATTGGCATCTCGCGACGGAGGCGTTTCGGCATCGACCATGTTGGCTTGAACTGCTCGGTCTGCCATAGCAGCACCGTTCGCGATTCACCGACGAGCACGCCGCGGGTGGTGCTCGGAATGCCGGCCCAGCGGCTCGACCTGCAGGCGTTCGTGCAGTTCGTGCTCGACTGCACGCTCGACAATCGCATGACGGTCGACGCCGTGCGCGGACGCTTGCCAAGCAGCGGTGGCCCCTCGCTCTTCGAGCGGGCGCTCCTTCGAGCCGGCCTCATCGATCGGCTCAAGCTGCAGACATTGGCGTTGCGCAACCGGATCGCTCCGCTTCTGGTGTCCGACGTGCCGCGGTGGGGACGGGGACGGGTCGACACGTTCAATCCGTACAAGGCCATTCAGTTCAACTGGGATCTCAGTCGATTGCCGGCCTCAGAACGGCTGGGCGCATCCGACTATCCGTCCCTCTGGAACCAGAAGCCGCGCGAGGGCATGCACCTCCACTGGGACGGAAATAACGACTCGGTCGACGAGCGCAATCTGAGCGCGGCGCTCGGCGCGGGCGTGACGCCCGTCACCGTGGACCACGAAGCGCTGAAGCGAGTCCGCGACTGGATCTGGACGATGCCGCCGCCGACGTTCCCCTATCCAATCGACCAGGCCCTCGCGTCCAGCGGTGCGTCGCTCTATCAGCAGCACTGTACCGACTGCCACGCGGATCATCGGTTCCGCGACGGGGTTGTCACGGGAACGCGAGTGGGTCAGGTCGTCCCCATTGACGCCATTCGTACCGATCCGTATCGAATGAACTCGTACACGCTCACCTTCGCGGCGAACCAGTACGGGCTGTACCCCGATTCCGCGTACCGCTTCACGCATTTCAGAAAGACCAACGGATACGCGAATCATCCGCTCGACGGGATCTGGCTGCGCGGACCGTTCCTGCACAACGGCTCGGTGCCCACACTGCGCGATCTGTTGGATGCGCCAGAGACCCGGCCCACGAGTTTCTATCGCGGCTACGACGTGATCGATCAGGTGAAGGTGGGTTTTGTGTCGAACGTGGCGTCGGCCGATGGCCAGATGTTCACGCGATACGACACGACGATTCCCGGAAACTCGAACGACGGTCATGTCTACGGCACCACGCTGTCGGAGGACGACAAGCGCGCGATCGTCGAGTACTTGAAAACATTCTGAACGCTCAAGGAGAAGTCGACATGACTCCAGGCGCGGCGACGCGGTGGTTCACGCGCGTGACATGGCTTGGTATCGTCGCAAATCTGGGGTTGGCGCTGCCGACGCTGTTCACGCCGGAACGGATGGTTGCCCTCACAGGCCTGCCGATGCCCGAGCCCCTGCTATGGCTCCGTTTCTCGGCCCTCCTGCTCGTGCTGTTGAGCGCGTTCTATGTGCCCGCGGCGATGGATCCCCGCCGCTATCGCTTCGTCGCCTGGCTTGCGGTTCTCGCGCGCCTGGCTGGCGTCGTGTTCTTTGTCGGGTTCCAACCGGCGGCGTATCACCTGTTCGGCTACTTCGATCTGGTGTTCTTCATTCCTGAAGCGTTGCTGCTGGCCGGCGTGCCGGCCGATCCGTCTCCGGTTGCGTTGCGTATGGTTCGAGACGCTGCGGCGTCGGCTGGGAGATAGCGATGCTCTACCTGACAACGCGGTCGCAGCGCCTGGTGATGCTGGCGCTTGTCCTCATCGTGGCCGCAGGCGGGCTGTTCACCTACGTGCGTTTCTTCAGGGCGGAGCCTGCGCCGTACTTCGAGTCTGACGAGGACCACTTCCTGTACGGGTCGGTCGGGACCGAGCCGGATCAGGGTGTGCCGTACTGGATCTGGCTGGTATTGCCGCGTGTCTTTCCGGATCACCTGCCGGCACCCGGTGGCTACGCCTCGATCGGCGTGCTCGGGCGGGATGGTCACGAGATGCCGATCGGGCTCTCGAAGGTCACGGTCGGCTTCCCACGCGTCGGCATCAACTGCGCCATGTGTCACGCGGCCAGCTTTCGAGCGAAGCCCAGTGACGTGCCCACGATCTATCCAGCCGCTGCGTCACACCAGACAGGCGAGCAGGAGTATCTGCGCTTCCTGATTGCGTGCGCGTCCGACGCCAGGTTCACCGCGGACACGATCCTTGGGGAGATTGCCAAGAACACACGACTATCGTTCATGGACCGGCTGCTGTATCGCTTTGCCATCATTCCGGGCACGCGTCGTGCGCTGTTGCGCCTGCGCGATCAGGATGCCTGGATGAACAGCAGGCCCGATTGGGGACGGGGCCGCATCGATCCGTTTAATCCGGTCAAGTTCGGCATCCTCCGGCAGCCCGTCGACGAGACCATCGGCAACTCGGACATGATGCCGCTGTGGAACGAGGCCCGGCGCGAGGGCACGGCCTACCACTGGGACGGACTGAGCACAACGCTTCGCGAAGTGGTGCAATCGTCGGCGCTCGGAGACGGCGCGTCGAAAAGATGGGTAGAGCGCGACTACGCGCGGTGGAACGATCCCGATCCCAAGCGCATGTCGAGCCTCCGACGCGTCATGAACTACATCGGGACGCTGCCGGCGCCGAAGTATCCGCTGCCTGTCGACTCGACGCTCGCAGGAGAAGGGGCCACCCTCTATCAAGCGCACTGCTCCGAGTGTCACCAGGCGGGGGCTCGCAGAGCGGGTACCGTCATTCCGGTCGACGAGATCGGCACGGATCGTCATCGCCTCGACATGTGGACGGCGAATGCGGTCTCTGCGTACAACGCCTACGGCGAGGGCTACACCTGGAAGTTCTCTGGTTTCCGAAAAACAGCCGGCTACACCGCTGTACCACTCGATGGTATCTGGCTGACGGGGCCGTATCTGCACAACGGATCGGTGCCGTCGCTGGCCGATCTGCTCGAACCGGTGGACGCGCGCACGAAGATG
>JBEBGB010000901.1:0-2094 GCA_040081675.1 Vicinamibacterales bacterium | reverse complement strand
GACGTTTCAAGTGCTGAAGTGGCTCGGACTCCAGCACCGGATGAATGCCTTTCCGCAGGAACTCTCGGGTGGCGAACAGCAGCGGGTGGCGATCGCCCGTGCCCTCGTGAACGACCCGCAGATCGTCTTGGCAGATGAACCGACGGGGAACCTTGATCCCGATCTGGCTGTCGACATCATGAATCTGTTCCGCGACATCAATGCGCGAGGCACGACGGTGCTGGTCGCTACGCACGATCGCGAGATGATCAAACGCGTGGCTCGCCGATCGATCACGCTCGACCACGGCCGCCTCGTGGACGCAAGCCAGTGACATGAGACTGCTGCGCTACGCGTTCGATGAGGCCGTCGGCAGTTTGTGGCGAGGACGCCGTTCGAGCCTGCTCTCGACGGCGACCATTGCCATCGCGCTGTTCGTCCTTGGCGCGTTTCTCGTCGTCACCTCGAATCTCGAACGCCTGGCGGAAGAGTGGAGCGGTGCCGCGGAAATGTCGGTGTATCTGACCGACGACATCAGTGACGACAACCGCGCCGCGATCGAAGGTACGCTCCGCGCCGACGGCAGCGTCGTCGGCGTGGACTTCGTACAAAAGGACGTCGCGCTGGCGCGCTTCAAGCAGACCTTCCCCGATCTGGCCGAGACGCTCGGCACGATGGATCAGAACCCGCTACCAGCGTCGCTCGACGTCCGACTGCGTTCGACGGCTGCCGTTCAGGCATCTGTCGATGCCTTGGTGGAACGCCTGCGTGCCACGCCGGGCGTGTCCGACGTGCGGTATGACAAGGACTGGCTCGACCGGCTGTTGCGAGGCGTGCGGCTGCTTCGCCTCATCGGCCTTGCGCTGGGCGGCGCGCTGATTCTTGCCGCCGCGTTGACCATCGCCAATGTCGTGCGCCTTGCGCTCACCGCTCGACGCGACGAGCTGGAGATCATGCGACTCGTTGGAGCGCCGCAGTCCTACGTGCGCGGCCCGTTTGTCATGGAAGGTGCACTGCACGGCGCAGGTGGGGCACTCACCGCGCTGATCGTCCTGGCGCTCGTGTTCTTCTCGACTCGCCCGAAATTCCTGCTGCCGCTCGCAACCGCGCTCAACTTGTCATCGGTGCGCTTCCTGTCGCCGAGCTTGTCGATCATCATCGTGGCGGGTGGTGTGGCGGTGGGCTGTATTGCTGGGCTGGTTGCGAGTCGGCGTGTGTGAATGAACGTTACAGAATCTTGACAGCTGTTTTCGAGGGGCTCTACACTGGGTCTATCCCGGTTTCTCCTTCGAGGATCTGCATGCCACGGTTCGTGACCGATAGGCCGATCAGCGCAATGCACCCAGTGACCGAGTTCTATCGTCAGGAGTTCACCAGGCATCATCGCTGCCTGCAGCTGCAGCGGGCCTATTTTTCGGAGAGCGCCATCACAGATGTCGAGGCCGCGCTCAGCCGAATCATGAAGGACCTCGAGACGCTCTGTTCGAGGGACAACGCTGACGAGGTTGTCAGCGGCCTTCTCAAACAGATAGACATCGTTACCGGCCTCTCCTCTTCCTCCTCCGACCCCAGACGCAGTCACTGACCTCCCCCACACAAACGCTCCGAACAGATCTTCTGCAAATCGTGCAGGCGGGCATTCGCGCCGTCGATGCAGGTGCGTTGGTGCGTCGTGCGTTGTCGAGGAGTGCATTCCCCGTTGGCCACGTCTGGATCATCTCGGCCGGGAAGGCATCGCTCGCGATGGCCGCCGCTGCTGTGAGCGTGTTGGGCTCGCGCGTCCAAGGTGGTCTTGTGGTGCCACCGGTTATCGCTGACGTTCCTGCACCGCTCGAATTGATTGTTGGACAGCATCCTCAACCTGGCAGCGGGAGCGAGGCTGCCGCGCGTCGCGCGCTCGAGATCGCCAGCTCCGTGCCGCCAGATGGACGGCTCGTGGTGCTCATCTCTGGAGGCGCATCATCGCTCCTCGCTCTGCCAATCGACGGCGTTCCACTCGAGGACAAGCGGGCCGCGACCGGTGTGCTCTTGCGAGCGGGAGCCGACATCTACGCGCTCAACACCGTGAGAAAACACCTGTCTGCGATCAAGGGCGGTCGGCTTGCGGCTGCGTGC
>JBEBGB010000900.1:0-2094 GCA_040081675.1 Vicinamibacterales bacterium | reverse complement strand
GCTCAAGACCCGCGGACCCTGGCCGATTACGGCTCCGTGCTGGGGCTGACCTTCGCAGACGCGCTCGACGCCGCACTCGGAAGCGAGCGTCCGGCTCCGCCAGTTTCCCCATCTGGCGCGCCATTCACGTCGCGGCACGCCAATCCGTTTCTCTTCGCGACCGCGACCTACCGCCGACCGTCGCGCGACTATGTCGACATGGGCAGGCGAGCTCCGTCGTGCGCACCCGCATACAGTCCGCTTGAAGCACCGGCCAATCAATCCTGTGCGGCGAAGAACGCCACGACTGCCCGCACGCAGCGTGTGCTCACCGATGCGCAGATGCGGGCGCTGGAGACACTGCGCGGTCTCGGTGCTGTGTTGACGGCCGACTTCACAGTGGTCGAACTTCGGCGCGAGTATCGGCGGCTCGTGCGGCGCGTCCATCCGGACAGCCAACCCCACGCGAGTCGAGCGGAGACGGAGCGTCTATCGCGGCAGTGTGCAGCTGCGACAGACAGCTATCAGCGTCTCCTCGCAAGTACCGACTCGCGTCACTAGCGCGTTCTTCGAATCGATGTAGCCCGAGGCTACCAGGGCACCAGTCGCTTCGAGCCGATGGTGAACAGTTCGCCGAAGTCGAAAAAGATGCCGCGCGACAGAACCACTTCCCAGCTGTTGCTGAAGTGGTGCACGCCGTCGGGAACTCCGAGCTGCTCCGAGTTCATGGTGCCGGCGATGACACTCGCGCCGAGAAAGGCCTTGGGAACGCTCAGCAGCTTGCGCGCCGTGCTTCTTCCCTGCTGCTGGTCCCTGTCAGCGATCTCCACGATCGCGATGAGCGGTTTCACCGTGACGCGTGGCACGGTGAAAGTAAATTTCGTCATTGTCTTGCCACCGAGCGTGCCCAGTTCTCCAGACGTGGCGCGCATCAGGCCGACTCCGTATCCAACTTCAACCGAGTCGCGAAGTCGCCAGACATGAGCCTTGGTCGTGACCCCCACGTCGACGAGGGTGACGGATACAGGCACCGGGAAGTTGTCGTTCGCATCGGTTTCCAGCCGGCGCAGGTCGAAATACAGGCAGCTGCGACTATCAGCAGGCGAACCGACCGCTCGATACTCCTCCGGGCACAGATTCACCAGGATAGGTGGATGGTGGCCCTTCCCGACGAATGGACCTGGGCCGCTCCACTCCTGCATCCAGTCCCAGAACCCCGACGCTTGGGCCGATCGACTCGGCACGAGAAGCAACAACGGCAATATCACGAGCAAGATTGAGCGTCGCACACTGACCTCCCGAATGAGCGGCCCGCTCGAGCGAGCACACGGCGTTATCACAGGACACTTGGTCGCTTGATCAATCAACGTTAGAGAAGACGCTTTCGAACGCACCCTCCAGCTGAAGGGACGAGTCGTTGGCCCGGATGATCTGCGTCCATGGTGGCTGGCGCTCTGGGCAAAACAGCAGCGCGTCCTCCCGATATCGTCCAACGAGATAGCAGCGTTCCGATCCGAAGCGCACGCGTTCGGCTTCGGCGTGATACAGAATGCGGAACGGAACCACCTGGAACACTACGATACTCGCGACAGTCAGGGCCACGCCTGCCCAACAGTAGGCGCGGCCGGTCCCTCGGCTGCGTCGCGGTTCGCGGTTCAGGAGCCAGTACCACGCGATCCCAAAGACAAAGGCCTGCAACATCAATGTCTTACTGAGAAGCGTGTGCTCCGCACCGTACGCTGGCCCAAGAAACTTCAACGCCTGATGGTCGCCAGTGAGAAAGCTGTCGAGGCCAGTCCACGTCGCATCGAAACGCCACCGCATCCAGGCAAGCACTCCTACCTGCCCCATGAGCGCAGCAGCTGCCAGCGCTCCAGTCGAAGTGCTCGCGATGGTTGTGCCAAGCGATCTGACCACGGTGTTCTCTGGCGCGAGCCGGCGAAGCCCAGGTGCGAGCAGCTGCCACACCGCGGTTACTGCCAGCGCGACCAACGTGAAGATAACGAGCGATCCGAGGACGACCACAATCGAACGCAGTCCCCAGTACGGCCACAGCAGTGGGGACTCGATGGCGAAGTCGCCAACTCTTCCGAGATTCTGATTGAAGCTGACAGA
>JBEBGB010000899.1:0-2098 GCA_040081675.1 Vicinamibacterales bacterium | reverse complement strand
GAGGCAACGGCGGTCAGAACGAAATCGGCCCCGAGATCTTCGAAGCGCTCGGCGTCCTCAGAACCGAGGAACTGGCGGCGCTGCATCGCTTCGATGGCGCCGAGCAGTACTTCACGCGCGCCGTCGATTTCGGCTTCTCGTTCAGTGTCGAGGAGACGCTGCAGAAGTGGGGACACGACGAAGTGCTGGGCGATTTCGTCCGCCTCATTCGCACCATTCGCCCGGACGTCATCACTGGTCTCAGCACCACGGGCGTCGGCGGCGGGCAGCACCACCAGACGTCGGCCATCCTCGCCCGCGAAGCCTTCAAGATTGCTGGCGACAGCACGAAGTATCCCGAACAGATCAGGGAGGGTCTGCGTCCCTGGCAGCCGAAGAAGCTCTATTTCATGACCAACTTCGGCGGGCCCGCAGACCCGAATGCGGACAGGCCGGAACACACGGTGTCGATCGACCTGTCCGGGTACGATCCGCTGCTCGGCAAGACCTACACGGAAATTGGTACCGAAGCGCGCAGCATGCACAAGTGTCAGGGCATGGCGCAGTTGCTCTCGCTTCCAGGGCCGATATCGTCCACGTATTACCTGGCGGAGTCGGCCATCGCCGGGCAACAGCAGCGCGACGAGAAGACGCTGTTCGACGGTGTCGACGGCTCCATAGCCGGTCTCGCGCAGTTGGCCGGCCCACAGGCACCGAAGGAACTCGTCGACGGATTGGCGTCGATTTCAGCCGCCGTGCTGAGCGCACAGAAGTCGTTCGATTCGGATAACGACAGAGCGGTCCTTCAGCCGCTTGCCACGGGTCTTCGCGCGCTTCGTGCGCTGCGCTCGCAACTGCGCGGCATGAACGGCCTGAGCGACTCGGGCCGGTACGAGATCGACTATCGCCTCGATCAGAAGGAGCGCGAGTTCCAGGAGGCGATCATCCTCGCCAACAACGTGCGCATCGAAACCCTGAGTGACGATGGTGTGGTGGTGCCGGGACAGGCCGTGCGCGTCACCACGATCGTGGCGAACCGTGGTGCGGCGGACGTCGCCGTGAAGCAAGTGAACTTCAGTGGCTTCGACGCACCCGGTGCCTGCAACCTCACGGAAGTTGCCACGGCCAGCATCTTCGGCGGGTTTGGTCCTGGCGGCGGCCGCGGCGGGCAGGCTCGACCAGCTGCGCAACCGCTCTCCTCGCTGAAACCGAGTCAAGTGGCGATGTGCGGTCCCTCCATGACCGTCCCTGCGACGTCGCGTGCCACCGAACCGTACTGGCACCGTGCCGGCGACGCGGGTCGATACACCTTTGACCAGGACGCGCCGTTTGGCTTGCCCTACCGCCCGACGCCGTTCCGTGCGCAGGTGACGTTGACGATTGGCACTGGAGCGGACGCCATCGAGGTCAACGACGCGAGTCCGGTGCTCTATCGCTACGAGGGCAACATCTTCAGCGGCGAGAAGCGCTCTGAACTGCTCGTGGTGCCGCCAGCATCAGTTCTCGTCACGCCGGAAATTGCCATCATTCCCTCGGCGTCAATTCCTGCGGTTCGCACAACAACCGCTGGTGCGCCAGCACGCGCGGCACGGCCCACCGCAGGTCGTGACGTTCGAGTCACGGTCGTGAACGACGCAAAGGGCGCGACCGAGAGCACGGTGCACCTCGAGCTGCCCAAGGGATGGACCGCGACGCCGCCGCAAGACACCGTGAAGTTCACCCGCGAAGACGAAACACAGACGGTCCGGTTCACCGTGCGTCCGCCAGCAGGCACAACTGCCGGCGAGTATCACATCAAGGCCATCGTCAGCTCGGGCGGTGCCTCATTCGACCGTGGCTACCAGGTGATCGAGTATCCACACATCAGGCGTGCGCACATCTACCGCGAGGCCGATGTCGTGTTGAAGGTCATTGATGTACGAGTGGCGCCGAATCTGAAGGTCGGCTACATCATGGGCGTGGGCGACGAGGTGCCGCCGGCGCTCGAACAGCTCGGGCTCGAAATCGAGATGTTGGACGCCGACGATCTGGCCTGGGGCGATCTCTCGAAGTTCACGACGATCATCACTGGCGTGCGTGCCTACGAACGGCGCGGCGATCTGCGCGCGAACAACGCGCG
>JBEBGB010000898.1:0-2115 GCA_040081675.1 Vicinamibacterales bacterium | reverse complement strand
ACCGTTCGCCGTCTTCTCGGAGTGCCGCTCGCTCTGCCGCTTGCTTTCGCGATCGCGGTCCTCCTGGCCGTTCACCCGACGGCGCAACGAGCCAGGACCGTCGCAGCCGTTCCAGACGATGCCGACTACGCGTCGTTTGTGAAGGTCGCGACCACTCGGTCCGAGTACTGCTCGCCGCTCATCGACCACCTGCCGCGCCGGGCCGGCGTGCCGACACCGAAGGACGTGCTCGGCTATCACGTCGGCACCGAGAAGAAGCTGACCTACTGGGCCGACCAGCAGAAGTGGTATCGCGCGCTCGAGAAGGCGCTGCCCGGTCGCGTCAAGACGAACGTGATCGGCAGGACCGAAGAAGGGCGCGAGATCATGGTCGTCTACATCGCGTCGGACGAGAGCCTCAGAACTATCGAACAGAACCGGGCGAACATGCGACGGCTTGCGGACCCGCGAGGTTTAGGAGCCGACGAGGCCAAGCGAATCCTGGCATCGACCAAACCGCACTATCACCTGAGTGCGGGGCTTCACAGCGGCGAAACCAACACGTCAGAGATGCTGATGGAGCTGGCGTACAGGCTCGCGGTCAGCGATGAACCGTACATCAAGCGCATCCGCGACAACGTGATCGTTTCGCTTGTGCCCACGACCGACGTCGATGGGCGCGACCGCTACGTCGATTGGTACAACGCCTACAAGATCAACGAGGCCTCCGACGGCGGCGAGAACTACGGCGAGCCGCCTTACTGGGGCAAGTACGTCTTCCACGACAACAACCGCGACATCAACTACGGCGTCGACACACTGCGTACGTACTTGAAGTGGTATCTCGAATGGGTGCCGCCCATCTGGCACGACCTGCACGAGGCACAGACGCTCCTCTACACCTACAGCGGTGGCGCGCCGCAGAACGCCAACTGGGATCCGACGCTCTACAGCGACCTGATGTTCTTCGCCAACTACGAAGTCAACAAGCTGACCGGCTACGGCATGCCCGGTGTCTGGCACTTTGGCTTCATGGACGCGTGGTCGCCAGGCTACCTGGCCATCGCGGCGCAGAATCACAACGGCATGTTGAGGATGTACGAGATCTTCAACCAGCAGGGCGCGAACACCAAGAAGGCCCGTTTTCGAGGAGCTCAGACGACGAGACAGTGGTACCGGCCGAACCCAGTACCCGTTGGCGAAGTGGACTGGTCGATCAGAAACTCGATCAACTATTCGGAAACCGCGGTGCTCACCGCGCTCGACCTCGCGTCACAGTTTCCCGGCATGATCGTCGAGAACTTCTACAAGCGATCGACCAACGCCGTTGCCAAAGGCGCGAGCCAGGCGCCCTATGCCTTCGTCATCCCGACGGACGCGAGCGACCAAACCAAGGTCGACCGCATGGCGAACCTGTTGCGCGTCCAAGGGATCGAAGTTCGCAGGGCTCCGTCTGAATTCAAAGTCGCGGAAGGCTCGTTCGCTGCCGGCTCGTACGTCGTGAAGTTAAACCAGCCCTATGGTCCGCTGGCGAAGACGCTGCTCGAGAAGCAGGTGTATCCGGATCCAGCGCTCACCACCTACGACGACAGCGCCTGGACGATGGGGCTCGCCAACAATGTCGACGTCAAGACGATTGGTGACAAGGCCGTTCTGGACGTTGCAGCCGATCTGCTCGCAACCGATGTCACCACTGCGGGACACATTGCCAACACGAGCGGCGGAACTGCCCCCGGCAGCTTCTATGTGGTGACGAACAACGGCGCGCTGAACCTCATCACGCTTCGATACCGGCTCAAAGACATCCCCTTCACGGCCGCCGGACTCCCCTTCAAGGTTGGCGACGTCGCCTATCCTGCCGGCACCTTCATCGTGCCCGCGTCCGAGAGGGCTCGGACTGAAATAGAAAAGCTTGGCCTTGTCGCGACTGTGCTCTCAGGCATACCGGCTTATGTTTCGGAGTTGACCGTCGATCTGCCCCGCGTGGCGATCTACACGACGTGGTCGAACACTGAGAAGGTCGGTTGGGTGAGGCTTGCCTTCGACCGATTCGAGATCCCGTTCGATCTGATCCACAAGGATCACGTGAAGCAGGGAAACCTGCGCGCGAAGTACGACGTCATCGTGATGCCCCAC
>JBEBGB010000897.1:0-2119 GCA_040081675.1 Vicinamibacterales bacterium | reverse complement strand
GGGATGCGAGATCCGCACACATTGAATCCACCCCACCACCGCGATACACTGCGACGGCCGCGCGCGTATTGGAGTATCGAGTTCGGCCGACTACTTGTTAGACGGACTTGGAATTGACAACAGTAGCAACGGCATGGCGGGAGGCCTTCGGCAACGCTCGGCCTGGTTACGACATGGCGTGGCAGCTCCGCATTCACAGCCTGCCGCAAGGGAAGCGGTACCCGGACACCGAAGCCGAATACCTTGAATTGCTGGCCCGCCACAATGCTGCGGCGACCGCGGTTCTAGGAGGCGGCGCTGCTTGCGTCCTACTGGTGGGCCTGTGGTCACCCGACGATCTTGCAGTTGAGCAAAATCGCCTTCCCGCCATGGCGGGGCTCAAGTTCGTGGACGTGCCCGATCTACCCTCGCCGACAGATCCCGAGGAAGTGGAGCACGCCTTCCACGCGGCTTCGATCAAGTGGAGTCCCGGTGTGTTTGATTCCATCATTCGCGATGTCGCCGACGAAGCGCTTCCACTCATTGTGTTTGCGAATCTCACCAGACGAGCGGCCTACAAGCCGTACGACGGAGGTGCCGACTTGATTTGCGGGTCCTTCGAGCGCGCCCGCGAACTCGCGGCCGAATACGCCGAATGGCTGCCATGACGGCGGCGGGACGGAGCCGTCTAACAAGCGCTTGCAGCCGGCGGCGCGTGGTGGCATTGTGAGCGCGCCGCGGCTGAAGCGCGGACGTTAGACAGCGGAACTAGCCAGAACCGGGCTCGGGGATTCCAAGATTGCGGCAGATCTTGCGGGCGAGGACGTTCGGGATCTCGGTGTGGCGCGGGACGGCTTCAACGGCACCGTTTGCTGGGTTTGTCCAGAGGGAATGGGCGCTGCCCTCGCGCTTCAGGACGCACCCCTGTTGACGCAGGTGCCGAAGCAACGAGCTGCGCTTCACTTCACGGTCACCGTCTCCCGCTCAGCGTTGGGTGGTACGCCGCGAAGTCCGTCTTCTCGGCGGTCCTTGAGGATAAGAGCAATCGCCTCTGCAAGGCTGGTCCGGGCTTCCTCTTTGGTACGTCCCTGGCCATTGGCCCCAGGAATCTCAGGGCTGTACGCGATGTACCAGTCGTCGTCACGCTCGAAGACGGCGGTAAATTCGTTGTGCATGAAGACCTCGCGTCTACCTTACCGTCGTCGGGGGCCCGCTGTCTAACAAGCGTTTGCAGCCGTCGCCGGCCGATGCCATCATGAGCCGCCGCGGCTGAAACGCGGGCGTTAGCCAACCGGCAAGACAGTTCGGATTAATGCAAACCTCGGATACGGGATTCTCGATCACGGAGTCGGTCTTCGAGCGCCGCGAGATGCATCGAGTCTGTCAGGCCCTCGCGATAGCCGACTTGCCTCGAACGAGAGCCGGTGTCCGCAATACGCTGTGCGTTCCCGCCGTGCGGGAGCTTGTTGGGCATCGGAACCTCGTGGCGCTCGCCACAGCGTTCCTAGGCGAGCAGCCCATTCCATTCCGAGCCACCTTGTTCGACAAGTCAGCCTTGAGCAATTGGCTGGTGGCGTGGCATCAAGACACGGCCCTTCCTGTGCGCCAGCGAATCGATGAGGCGACGTGGGGGGCCTGGTCCATGAAGGGCGGAGTCCTGCACGCGATCGCCCCGGCAACCGCCCTTGAGATGGTGGTGGCGCTTCGCGTTCACCTCGATGATTCGACGCAGGACAATGGTCCCTTGCGAGTACTCCCTGGCACACATGCGGGCGGGGTGCTCACCCACGACGAGATTCAAAGGATGGCCGCGGCCATCGCTCCTGTCGCGTGCGTGGCTTCGACAGGCGGCGTCGTGGCGATGCGGCCATTAGTCGTGCATGCTTCGTCGAAGGCGAGTGGCAACGAGCCACGCCGCGTCCTCCACATTGAGTACGCCACATCCGTTCACCTTGGCGCAGGCATCGAGCTGGCCGTTGGCTAACAAACATTTGCAGCCGACGGCGGCTGGCGCGAAAATGGGCGCCACGGCTGAAATGTAGCCGTTGGGCAGACGAAACGACCCA
Organism: Vicinamibacterales bacterium; assembly: GCA_040081675.1. Classification (GTDB taxonomy): domain Bacteria; phylum Acidobacteriota; class Vicinamibacteria; order Vicinamibacterales; family CAVVIG01; genus CAVVIG01. Next base: position 74 of record JBEBGB010000897.1, on the reverse strand, counting down.
CACGCAAGAGTGGTCGACGCGGGCCAGCGTGCAGAAACGGGGACGCCAGCGCCGACATTGAGACAAGCAGCCAA
>JBEBGB010000896.1:0-2123 GCA_040081675.1 Vicinamibacterales bacterium | reverse complement strand
TCGTGCAAGACGTCGCGTCCGCGCGATCTCATCGCGGTCTATCGCGCACTTGCGAAGCAGACCGATCAGCCGCTGCATCTCGGACTCACCGAAGCCGGCATGGGCATAAAGGGGCTCGTGTGGTCGTCGGCGGCGATGGGCGTCTTGCTGGCCGAAGGTATCGGCGACACGGTGCGTGTGTCACTGACGCCACGCCCCGGGGGCGATCGCTGCGAAGAGGTCTATGCGGCGTGCGAGTTGCTGCAGTCGCTCGGGCTACGCGCCTTCTCACCCAGCGTCACCGCATGCCCCGGCTGCGGACGCACGACGAGCTCCACCTTCCAGGAACTCGCAGAGCGTGTGCAGGACTACATCCGCGAGCAGATGCCAGCGTGGAAAACGCAGTACACCGGCGTCGAGACGATGACGCTGGCAGTGATGGGATGTGTGGTGAACGGCCCGGGTGAATCGAAGGCGGCGAACATCGGCATCAGCCTGCCAGGTACTGGCGAAGCGCCGAACTGTCCGATCTTCATCGACGGTCAACATGCCATGACGTTGCGCGGCACCTACGAAGAGCTTGCCGCTGCGTTCCAGGCATTGGTCGACGACTACGTTGCCACGCGCTATCCGAGGGCCTCGTAATCAGTACGTACGACGCCGATCTGCTCGACGCGCTCCACAGGATCTGGGGCTTCTCCCAATTCAGACCACTTCAGCGCGAGGCGATGCACGCCGTGCTGGATGGTCGCGACAGCCTCCTCGTGCTGCCAACCGGTGGTGGCAAGTCACTGTGTTTCCAGGCGCCTGCACTCGTCATCGGGAAGGGGCAGGCTCTCGACCCACATTCGACCGAGCCGGCACACTCCAGTCTCGCGACGGCAAACGCGAACCCAAACGCCCACGGCGTGGTCCAAACTGGCGCGCGTCCCGAACCTGTAACCGACGGCCAGGAAGATCGCGACTACAACTGGGACGAGTTGCAAGCGGCTCCTGCCGGACCGCGGCACGCCCAGGAGAGCCTCGCGACCCTGCGGCTGCCGGATCGCAGCATTCGCCTTCAACCGGACCATTCGCGTCAGGGTTTCGCACTCGTGGTCTCGCCCCTCATCTCGCTCATGAAGGATCAGGTCGACGGGCTGCGTGTCGACGGCGTCGAAGCGGCGTATCTCAACAGCACTCAAACGGCTGGCGAGCGAGACGCAGTGCTCGCAAGCCTTCGCGCCGATCGATGTCGCTTGCTGTACGTGTCGCCCGAGCGTCTGGTGGGCGACGGGAGCCAGGGGTTCAGGCGGATGCTGAACGCGTACCGCGTGCGGTTCCTGGCGATTGACGAAGCGCACTGCATCAGCCAGTGGGGGCACGACTTCCGCCCCGAGTACCGCCAGCTCGGACGTCTGCGCGACGACTTTCCGAACGCGTCGTTTCATGCGTTCACGGCTACCGCGACCGAGCGCGTTCGACACGACATCGTTTCCGAGCTGCGTCTGCAGGATCCGCTGGTTCTGGTTGGCTCCTTCGACAGGCCAAACCTGGTGTACCGCGTCTTGCGCCGGGGCAACCTGCACAAGCAGCTCGAGGTCATTCTCGGGAGACACGATAGCGAGTCGGGCATCGTGTACTGCGGATCGCGGCGCGAAGTGGAGTCGCTTGCCGAATGGCTGCGTGGCGAGGGTCACGAGGCTCTGCCCTATCACGCTGGACTGTCGGACGATGTCCGCGCCAGGCATCAGGAGGCGTTCCTCGACGAGCGCGCCGACATCATCGTTGCCACCGTGGCGTTCGGCATGGGCATCGATCGATCGAATGTAAGGTTCGTCGTTCACGCCAGCGCACCGCGTTCGCCAGAGCACTACCAGCAGGAAGCCGGACGGGCGGGCCGCGATGGTCTTGCAGCTGAGTGCGTGTTGATCTACTCCGGCTCGGACTTCGTTCGCTGGCGCCAGATGCTCGAGACCAACGGCGAGTACACCGACAGTGCTCGCGTGCTCCTGCGCGACATGGAGCGCTACGCCGCCGGCACACGGTGCCGACACCAGGCGCTAGTCGAGTACTTCGGCGAAGCATGGACACGCGACGCGTGCGGTGCCTGCGACTGGTGCCTGAAGGAACTCGAGAGCGTTGCGGATTCAACCACCGTCGCG
>JBEBGB010000895.1:0-2129 GCA_040081675.1 Vicinamibacterales bacterium | reverse complement strand
AGCGTCGAGATGTTGTCGTCCTTGTCGATCCTGATGGTCCGGTTCGCCGTCGTCTCAGAGAAGATCACGCTGCCGTCGGGTAGTGCGATCGTGCCTTCGCTGCCGCTGAAGCCGTCCTTGATGACGTGGACCTTCGTGCCACCAGCCACGACGCCGGGAATATCCGGCGCCACGGTGTCGGTGGCAGGAGGCGGAGGGGCGCCGCGCCCCTGCCCGAGGGTCACAACCGAGAACACGGTGAGCTGTGCTGCGACGACGAGAAGCGCCACCGGTTTCATGCAGACCCCCTTCGAGATTGCCACGCCGCAGAACCACGCGACGAGCCGGCGCGCGGCCCTGCGTCAGACGGCACTTGCCCGTCAGTTCTGAGTGCTGGTGCGCCCAACCGCTCTCATCAATTCCGCGAGGCTCACGTTGCGCGTATCCGCCGGGTAGTGAACGGGAACGATCCGCTGAACATCCAGCTTCAACCGCTCGATCGACTCCACCAGGTTCGCGGTATACGGACTCGGCGACGCCGGGGGCGGCGCGGTTGCCTGTGCAGGCGGGTTGTACGCGTCGGCCTCCACCAGGATCTTCTCCTTCGGGAAGTAGGCGACGATCAGCCCTTCGTTGTGTCCGCTGCCGCGCAGATGGTGCAACTCGATGACGTGATTGCCGTCCGTCAGCACCTTCTTCTCGGTCATCGTCTCGAACTTCGGCGCTCGCTTGGCCTGCTGGAGCCGATCGTTGCCAAGCGTGTGCGGCAAGGCGAACAGCTTCTCGAAGTACGTCTTGTTGACCTCGTGCGTGACGACGGTGGCGCCTTCCGCAACAAATGTACGCAGACCGCTCGAGTGATCGAAGTGGTGGTGCGTGTTGACGACGTAGCGGATTGGTTTGCCTGGAATCAAGCGTTTCGCCGCGTCGATGATCTGAATCGCACGGTCCTCGCTTTGCGGCCCCTCGATGACGACGATGTAGTCCTTGAAGTCGACGGCGACGCTGGCGTAGCCGCCCAGGATCAGATAGATGCCGTCGGCCAGCTTCTCGGTTGGCACCGCCGCGGCTGCCGCACCACCCGCTGCGGGGGCTCCGCCCGGTGCGCCACCCCTTCCCTGTGGCGGTTGAATCGAGACGGCGGCGTTGGGCTTCACGTCGCTGACGTTCAAGTCGAAGATCGGGAATGTGCCCTGCTTCTGCACGATCTTCATGGGGAATTTCACGCCGCCGACGTCTTTGTAATCCGAGTAGATAGCCTCGAACAGCGTGTCGCCGAGATAGGCCGTGTCGATCCAGGTCTCGACGCGTTCGACCAGGTGCTGGTCGTTGATGTAACCGTTGACCTGTGCCTTGTTCTGCCCTGTGAAGGTCAGTACGTCATAGCGCTTTCCACCGACCGTCTGCGACTTGACGGTGGCCCGGTTCGCTTGTGCGGCTCTGATGAATCCGTGAGGCAACATCCAGATTTCGAGCTGCTGCACCCACGGCGTGTTGGCGCTGACGATGATGGTCTGGCTCTGGGTCTGTTCGCCTATGACCGGCTGCTGGCCGCCGCCGCGCGGCGGGTTCTCGCCCTGCAGCCTGATGCGATCGACCTTCGACGCTGGCGTGCGGAAGTCGACAACGCGCGTGTAGGTCTTGTTGATGAACTTCGGCCACGGCGAGTTCCCGTTGTAGGCCTGGCCAAAGGCAAAGTCGAAACCGGTGGCAGAGTACTCGACGGTATTCAACGTCTCGACACCCAGGGCCTTCGAGGCGTCGGCAATGACCGCGCTGGCGTCCTGCGCGAGAGCCTGACCGGACATCGACAAAAGGCCGATCGCCGACGCAAACGCGATGAAGCGCATCTTCAACATGCTGTCCTCCGTCTGAATGCCACGTCGAGCGTGAGCGCGGTAGGTTTCTGGCGGGAGGCGTGGTGCGCTCGCACCGACCGACCGGCGGATTATACACACCGGCCAGACTCCAGATCCGCTCAGTCGCGCACGGGAGACCAGCTACTGGCCGCCGGAGCCGGCGGGCGCTCCACAACTGTCCAGCCAGCCCTGGGCACAGGCGCGCGCGCGAAGCGAGGCAGGGCGACGATCGGTGATCGGACCTTTGCTTCCCCGCAACACGATTGGCAGATCCTCGAGCGGGGGCGTTGC
>JBEBGB010000205.1:0-8363 GCA_040081675.1 Vicinamibacterales bacterium | reverse complement strand
GAGCCTCGTCGCGTTTGTGGTGAAGACCTAGGGGATCCGTTTACTGAATCTAAAGGACTTAGCGGCGCTTTTACCCCCGAACTGCGAAAGTCAGGCTAGACGCCTCGGTTCTACGACAGCCGTCTCACGCTCGACTTCTGGATTGACATCGTCGAAGAAAGGCGCAGAACTCACGGCTGAGCTGTACCTGTTTTGTACCTCTATCCAGCAATTTGAGCGTTCTGAGCGCCTTTGAGCGAGATGAATCAGAGCTAAGTGTTGACCGATCGCGCGTTCTCGCGTTTCGACCTCCCGCCGCCTCCAAACCGCTAGAAACGCTGAAAACGGCTCGTTTCGCGAGAAGCGAGCGTCTTTTCACGTCCCTGAAATGTACCTGGTTCTCTCGACAACATGCCCAGGGCTCGCTCCCCTCTTCTGATTGCAGCCCTCTGTTGTCGGTTCCTCCGCCGGTGACACACAAGCGCGAAGGAATCCTGGCCTCGGGACCCCTCTGACGGTCCCCGCCGCTCATGCTCGCGTTCCTCAGAATTCGGCGTTCGCTTCGTGTTCTTCGAACGGTTCGCTTCGTGCCTATCGGTCTCGCCCGCTGCGGCGCCGATGGCCACTACTATGCGTGGTTCCGCAGCCTCCAGGCTCTGCAGGTTGTCGTGCTCGTGATCTTGTTCGTACGAATGCTGCGCATTGATGGTTCTGCGGACCGAGCCGCGCTTCCTGTTGCCCTCGCGGTGCTTGTCGGCCTTCATACGTTTGCCGGCACGGTGAGTGAAGGATTTCCGATCAACACCTTTCTTACAATTCTTCTTTGCTGTACCGCGGCGGCGACGCTTGGTCAAGCGCGTCCGCGAGTCGTCAACGACGTCGCGGCGGTAGCCTTGTTGGCCTTCGCGATGCTCACCGTCGAGACCGGATTGCTCGTCTGGGTCATCTTTGTCGTCGGCTATGTGGTTGGTGATCGCGGACTGTCGCGCGGCGGGCTCGTGGCGGTCACGGCGTGCTTTGCGGGCTACTTCGTGCTGCGGTTTGGTGTCGCCGCCGGAACGGCGCCCGGGCTGGACGAGCGGAGTAGTGGCTTCGGTTTTTCGACGTACTCACCGGCACAGCTGGGTCAAATGTTCGAGAGCCCGCTCTGGTTCTACGCGTATAACGTCGTGAGTGCCATGTGCTGTGTGCTCTTCGGGGAGCCACGTGGTGGCGTCTGGCGATTCGTGGAGGGGCTCACGACCGGGCACGTCGAGCCGTGGCGCCTCGTCAGTGTGGTCACGTCCACCGGGACGTCGATCCTTATCGCGCGCTACGCGCTGCAGCGCTTCACGCGGTGGAAGCGGGGCGAGATCGACGCGCCCGATCGGCTGGTTATTCTCTTCCTGGCGTTGCTGCCCGCCAATGCCCTTTTTACTTACGCATATTTGAAGGACGTGATTCTCAGCCCCGTTGGCGTGTTCTACGCCGGCGCAGCGTACGTGGCCTTCCGCAGCACGGCGACGGAACTTGGCACCGCTCGCATAGAGATCGCACCTGGCGCGAGGTGGCGTGGTTGGGGTCGCCGCGTGGTACTGAGCATCGCCGTGTTCGTCCTGGCGTGCGGCTGAAGCCTGAGGATGGTCGGCATTCACTACAGCCTCCGACAGATCGCGCCGGTGATTCGCAACGAGTGGGCCTATTATGCGGACGGGAGCAACCGGCCACCCGTGTCGCTTGACACGCCAGAGGCCGAGCGACTCTGGCAGACGTTGTATGACGATGCGATCTGGCGGACGCCGCAGCCGCCAACGGTATCTCTCAGATGGGCGAACCCGTGGTTCGATTCCACGCAATGAGCGTCGAAACCGTGCCGGAGGCGCTCCGCGAAGGATCGGCTCCCGTGTTGCTTCTGAAATTGCCTCCGATCGTCGGCCTCGCGGTCATTGTTGCCGTGTTGACCGCCGAGTGGAGCGGTTATCGTGGACACGCGGAGCCGCGCTCGAACACGCTCTCGGAGGCTGCGGCCTCTGGCGAGGCGGCGCGCGCGGTGGAGCTGCTCATCAGAGGACAGGATCCCAACCGTGTCTGGCCTGTCGCCGCCAACGTCTTGAGCCATGCGACATATGAGCTCTTGCCGATTGATGCCGCCATCCTCAGCCGGCGAATTCAAATGGTGGCGCTGATGCAGCGCCACGGGGCGAAGACGGCCAATCCAGTGGGCTCCGCATGTTTGGCGCGCGCGATTGGATTGCCGGAGGCGCAGGCGTTTATCGGCGCACCCCAGGCAGGCAACGAGGACAGTAAGGTTGTCGGTCCGGAAGATGCTGTCCAGCAATGCCATGAGGGAGCGGTCATCGCGGAGTAAAGAGTCTTATCGGAGCGGCTGGCCTAGTTCGTCGCAGAGCTGTCGGAGCGGCACCGGTTGCAGCGGCAACGGTTTGCCAGCTTTGAACACCCCTCGCTTCCAGTCAAAGCCACCACGCACGGCGGTCACGGTAAGAGTGGTTGGCACGTTCTGAAATTGGGCGCACAGCGAGAACAGACCGTCCTGGCTATAACGGACGTTGCCGGCGACGTGTCCCGCCAATACCAGGGCAAGAACGCCGTGATCGCGAGCGTCCACCAGAGCGGCCACGTGATCCCCTGGAACAGCCAGCGCCGGCCGGAGCGCACACTCAACGAAGAACACCATGCGCCAGCGCATGTCCCGAACGAACATCAAGGCTCGAAGAGATCGATGGGCCAGTCGTGACCGTGCTCGGCGTGGTCGCTTGAGCAAGCCAACGGGACAATGAGCCGGGATCGCTCCTCCTATCGCCGTAGCAGGTCACCGAGGGTGCATGGCCCAAATAATCATTTCAATATCATTTCATATTACGTTTAAGTAAGCACTGATATATTCTTATTTATACTTATATTTCACTATTATTGCCATGATATAATCATTTCACAGTGAGCGCTATAGTGACCGAGCTGAGTCGGGGAGTCCTTCCGGCGGCAGACCTCCGGCAGAGACTCGGCGTTTCTCCGCCCACCCTGATGCGTGGACTTCGGGAGGTGGGCCCTGACGTCGTCCGAATCGGTCGAGGCCGCGCGACCAGGTACGGATTGCGTCACTCATGGCCAAACGTAGACTCTTCGCGTTTTCCGCTGTTTCGAGTCACCGAAGACGGGACGGCTCGGTCGGCAGGCGAACTCGTCACACTGGTGGCGCGCCAGACGGTTTGGATGCCTATCGGCACGGTGTCGAACGGGCTTCCGAGCGAATTCGCAGACGCGCGCCCGTCGGGATTCTTGGGACGACACTTTGCTGCGACCCACGCCGATCTCAGATTGCCGGCGCGTTTGGCTGATTGGTCTGATCATCATATTCTGATCGCAATCTCGCGACGTGGTGAGGACTTGCCTGGCAACCTCATTGTTGGTGAGGAATCGTTTGCCCGTTGGCAAGCGCTTGAGACTACGACCAGGACGCGTGATGACTACCCCGAACTCGCGGAGGCAACGATCGCTGGACATCCTCCCGGATCGTCCGCAGGTGGCGAGCGACCAAAGTTCGGGGTTCTCGTTGATGGACGCCACAGACTGGTCAAGTTCGCGGCGCGCGGGAATCCGGGCGATGTGGTCGCCCGGCGGTGGTGTGATCTGCTCGTGCTTGAAGCGTTAGCGTTGGATGTCGTGTCGTCGCACGGCATATCCGCGGCGCATACGAACATCGTCGAGACCCCGTCGCATTGCTTTCTCGAGAGCGAGCGATTTGATCGCGTGGGAACGCGCGGACGTGTTGCGGTCTTGAGCCTCGCGGCGGTTCACGACGATCCCGCCGACTCGTGGGCCAGAGCGGCCGTACGACTGAGGGAAACGGGGCGCGTCGCTGCCGATGATGCCCGCCGTGTTCAGTGGCTTGATGCGTTTGGCGCGCTCATCGCAAATACCGATCGGCATCAGCACAACATCGTCTTCTTCGCGGAAAGTTCGCGTGTGCGCCTGGCACCAGCGTTTGATCAGGCGTCGATGCTGTACGCTCCGTCTGCGGATGGCCAAGTCGCGTCTCGAATCTTTGCGTTGCCGCATGCGACTGCCGACACGTTGGACGTATGGGATGACGCGCGCATGGCGGCCCGTGAGTTCTGGCAGCGGGCAAGTGATGATGGTCGTCTATCGGATGACGGTCGCTTCGTTTGTGCCGTCAATGCCAAGCTGCTTGCACACTGAACTGGGCCGTCTCCAGGCCTCGTCGTCTCGCTTCCGCGCCATGGTCCTTCGCTGTCTGGGCGAGCATCGACTTTGGGATGTGCGATTCGCAATGCGCGGCTGACTGGGACGCCACTGCGCGAGCCGAAGATGCCAAGAAAAATCTGTCTTCGATAACTCGTTCCCGGCGTCAGCGAGCCTGGGCTTCGGGTTTCCGAGCCTACTCTTTAAGCAGCCTGTCAGGAAGTCGCAATGACGCAGGGCTTCCCAGTTGCACGGTAGCCACCGCGGTAATCGCCTTTGGAAATTCCTGGCCCGGGATGGCCTCGACGATGCCAACCTTCTCGCTAGCCGACAAGGCGTTGAAGATCCTGTCCCCGGGTTGGTCTTTGTACGGTACGTCTGCGAGCACTCGCGTGCCGGCCACGAACGACAGCCGGCTCTTGTTCACGAAAAGCCGCAGATCGTCGTCCGGCAGATCCGCCGGGGCCACGATGATCACCAGGTTGTCCTTCCCCAGAAGGAAGTCTACGCCGGTCTCCAGTCAGCCCGCGGAAACAGCCTCGGTGTTGGTGTCCGCGCGGGCAGCAACCGCGCAGTCTTCGGGCAGGGTCCACGTCGCAGGATTCTTCCCGAACACACGCAACACCTTGCGGCCGTAGCTCACCGCCGCGCTATGGAGTTTCTGCCGATCCCTGGTGAGGCGTTCGATGTTTTCGTCGGCCTCAGCGCAGATCGTGGCGATGCTGACACCCGCCGGGGGCGGCGTCCGACCCGTCGACAGGTCGCGCAGCTCGCGCGAGCGCAGGTGTCGCTCGGCGAACACACGGTTGACGGCGGACCGGCCTCGCGCGCAGAGCACGTTGAACAGCAGACGGTGCAGCCAGTTCGGCTTCTTGCTCGCATGATCCGGAGGCCGTGTCGAAAGCACGAGCACATCGGTGCACCCGTCTGAGATCGCGTGCTTCAGACCGAATGGGATCGCCAGACCGCCGTCCATGCACGGGCGCCCGCCGATGTCCACGGTCCGGTTGTACAGAATCGGAATGGCGGCCGACGCTTTGAGGATCCGGAGCATCGGTATGCCGTGTGACCTGGCATCCACCATGAACGCGTCGCCCGTCCGCCGATCGATGACGGCCACCTGCAGGCGGCTGGACGACGCGGCGACGCGGGCCACGTCGAGCGGCTTCTCGTGGACCGCCACGTCGTCGAAGATGTAGTCCACGTCCACGATCTTCCAGAAGCGCCAGGGATTCACGAACTGTCGAGTGGTACAGTTGTCGAAGTAGACGCTGATCCCGAGGAGCGGCTGGTTGGAAATGAAGTAGCTCGCGTTCATGACGGCAGCCGACGTCGCATAGACCTCGTCGAACAGATCCGAGAAACCGAGTTGCGCGAGCACGACCGCGCCACCAGCGGACGCAACCCCGCGAAGCGCCCCCCCCTCGATCACGAGGCCGAGCTTCCGCCCGTCGGGACGGCGGTCTCCCGCCTGCCTGCGTGCACTGCGCTGCAGGATCGCTGCTATGACCACCTCGGGTGTTGATCCGTAGAGAAGCAGCGGCTCGGGTCCAGTCATCAGGTCTGTGTGTTTTTTGGCTCGATGCGGAAGCCCGAGCGCATCACGACCAGCCCAAGGTTCATCCCGACGATGCCCCAAAACGCGCCGATGATCTGTGTCGCGCAGTCGCCAATCAATCCCTGACTCAGTGCAATGGCGTTGGCCTTGGGATGGTCGGGCCGCAGTTCCGGAACAGTGAACGCAAGAACTGCCGAGACAGCCACCGCCGCGGGTAGCAGCCATGCGCTCGGCAGCGACATGCGCGTCAGTTCCCGTGCAACGGCGATCGCGTCGTCAACTCCCGTCATCCGCCGTTCTCGCCGGAGAAGTTCAGCCCATGCCGCCGACGCGCGAAGTCTGTTCGTCACGAGGGCCGTCCCAACCCCAAGACCAGCGCCCGTGATGAAATCAACCCAGCCGAAACGCGTGCGGACGAACACATCCGCAAGGAAGGGCGGGCTGAATCGGCCTAAGGTCGCCGAGCTCAACCACCCCATCTCCACCAGCGCCTGCGGCTGAAACACGCCGATCACGACGAACACCAGGATGCCGCTGCCCACGAAGCCGCTCACGGCGGCTGCGACGATGGCACCGATCGGGCGGACAACCGATCGTGGACGGTGATCGTTTCCGAAGACGGTGTGGTACATGGTGATACCGACCGTAATCAGTCCGGCCCAGATGACGCCGGCGACACCGCCCTGGAAAATGCCGATGACGAAACTCGGCCGGCCCTGCGTCACCGACCAGTTGGCGGCCGCCGGCAGCAACTTGAAGGTGGCTGCCGTCACGGCTGCGAACGTCGCAGCTGGTACGAAAACGAACGCAAGCACGGCGGCGTTTTCCCGTAGTCGTCGCGCCCAGCTCTGCCGTCTGATCCTTCTCCGGGTTGGCGCACGCAGGCGCGCATAGCACATCTCGAACGTCGGCGCATGAACCGGACCGTCGGCCGCTGCGCGAATGTGGATTAAGGCGCTCATCGCACCTGCGCGCGCGGGACCGTCAAGTGCTTGGACCAGAGACTCGAACAGGTCGGCCCGATCGAGCTGCGCGAGGCTGAGGCTAGCCGCCCGGCTGACCGTGTCGTCGGAGTCCCGGAGCGCCGCGTCCACGAGCAGACCGGACAACTCGTCGGCCGGCTCGACGCCGAGCAATTCAAGGGCGTTGCACCGGACTGTCGCCGTGCCTGCAAGGAGCGCATCTTTGAGGACGGCGACGCGCACTTGGGGAAAGTCCTGTGCGATCCGGCGGGACCACGCGCGCATGTCCTGGCCCGAGCAGATGCTCGCCCGGAACACAAACTCGGCTTCGTCGTCGAAGAGCCCGACCTGATCCTCGAACGGGCGGCACTCGGCAAGCACGTCACGATGCTCGCCGAAATAGCCGGACAGACCGCCCGGGCGTTCCAGCATCACGTTCTCGTGCACCTTTGCGAGAAGGTCGGCCGCAAAGAGCAAGGCACTGACCTGTCGATCCATCTGTCGTCCCACTGGCCCTGCGAGGCGATCATGGGAAAGCTCGTACCATCGCTGGCCTCCACGCTGCTCGAAGCGGATCAAGTGCTCGTTCTCGAGTTGCTCGATGATCCAGTCCGGAAGGCGGCCGACCCTCCCGTGCGCTTGGGGAACCATAGTTCGCGTTGATGCCGGCGTGACGAACTTCATCATCCCCAGGCGGATGAGGTCCTTTGAATACCCACCGCGCTGACGTGTGGCCGCGCTCTCGGAGACCTTCGTGATCGTCGAATCGTAGAACTGGTTCAGCGCGTTGACGACGAACTCGTTGAAGGTCTGCCCTTCCCCGGCCGCACCGTCGACATGATCCATCTCGATTCGCGTGATGCCGGCCGGCAGATGGCTCCAGAGGTGATCGCACACGATCTGCAGGTGGACCATTTCGATAAACTCGCCGCGCTTCTCGACCAGAACGCGATCGAATCCTGGGACTCTGATCGTGTTGAGCTGCCACACGATGGCTTCAGCCACGCCGGGCGCGAAAACTGCGTACCGTGCTGCGGGCCGCATGATCGCTTCGAGCGCGGCCTCCGACCCCAGGCGCTTTAGCACCATCCGCTGCATCGTAAGCTCCGCGGGAAGCAACTCGGCCAGCGGATCGATGTCAGCGAGATATTCCTGACGCATGGCCAGCACGACACGCAGCCCCGGATCGTCGTGAAGTGCGTCGACCAGATCCTCGAAGAAGCCTTCGCGGTGCTCGAAGCGCTCGCGGTGCTGCGTGAACAACTCCTCGAACTGGTCGAAGATGAGCACGCGGGCGAACGTGTCCGGCCGGCGTCCAATGGAGCGTAAGCCGTCCACGAGCCGCCATTGACCATGGGGCATGGCCGGCGTCACCAGACCGCAGAGCGCCGAGTACGTAAACAGGTTGCGGATGTCCGCCGCCTTGACGTCGCCTGGCAGCGCGCCGCCAACGCGCGCGTCGAGCATCACGTCGTAGCCCTGCTCTTCGAGGCCGCGCGTGATCAGCGTGTTGAGCAGAGAGCTCTTCCCGGCACCGGACGGCGCGTAGACCAGCGTGACCCTAGCCTGAATAATTCACGAGTGAGCGAGTTTCACTGAAACACAAACGCCTCCGCGTGGTACAAAGCCGTTGCTACACGAGCTTTTTCCCACGGGAGGCGCCT
>JBEBGB010000011.1:0-29490 GCA_040081675.1 Vicinamibacterales bacterium | reverse complement strand
GCGCGGGCGATGCGGGCGGACACGTCGAGGCGCGGTGACGCCGGCGCCGTGTACTGCGCGGGCAGTCCGTCGATCTGTTCGACGTTGAACACGGTGTACCCCTTGAGGAAGTGGATGTCGCGCGCGACGTCGACGCCGCTGTCGGTGTCGGTCTCGCTGCGCGTGATGCTGTTCGCATAGACGACGGGCGAGCCTTTCTCGCCCTTGCGGACGTGTGCGCGAAGTTCGACGGCCTGGCGGTAGGTCATCCAGATCGGTGCGGCGAAGCCCTGCACGCTGGCCGACGCCCACAGCGACAGAATGTTGATGCCGGTGTAGGGCTGGCCGTTGTGACGCAACGGTCGCGTGATGCGCCCGGCGGCGTGTTCGGCGTTCCAGGGCCTGACCCACGGCCGCACGCCGTCTTCGAGGCCGGCGACGATCTTCGCGGTGATGCGGGTGTAGATGTCTTGCTTGGGCGATTGATCGTCCTGAGCGTTGTCGTTGACGGTGCAGGGTTTCATGCTGGCCTCCTTTTTCGAAGTTGACGTTTGCTCTCTCGCCAGAAAGGGAGAGCAAACTCAACCCGGTGGAAAAGGAGGACAGCGCGGGGGGCCGGTGGGCGTGCCGAGGGACCGACTGCACAGGGTTACCGTGACAGCTTTGCTGGCGCGGCCTGTGCGGGACCGAAGGCCCCAGTACGCCCGCCGGCCACGCGCGCGAAACCTGCGCTCGACGACAAGTCAGAGGGAGAAGGCAAAGACGACCGTCATCGTCGCCGTGAAGAAGGGGGGCTGCGGCTCCAGAATGGCGTCAGACTCGGCGCGCGGCGCACCCAACAGGCGAGGGTGTGCCGGAGAGCGAACGGACAGGAGCCGGCCAGCGCAGCTACACGAGGGGCGGACACGCTCTCGCCCACCCACCGCTGGCGAGTCGGCATGAGCCTGTCATCACGCTTCGCCCTCGATCGCCGCGGCGACATCGGACGGCAGTTCCTCCGCCCGTCGCAACGCGTGGCTGATCCGCGACACCTCCAGCTGCCGCGCGGCGATCTGACCAGCGGGTTCTCCGTGTTCGCGAGCGGTGCCGAGCGCACGCTCGTGGCTGACGAGCATCCGACGAAAGATCGGCGCAGCACTCTGTTTCGGCTGCGAGTGCGTGCAGCCGAGGCACACCAAGCCCTTCGGGCAGTACTCACCCGTCGGCAACGCGCACAGATGCGTGCCCATGTCCCGCAGGTTGCAGCTGACGGTGAACGCCGCCCATTCATCGGCGGTGGGATTGCGGAGACTGTCGTCGCCGTGAAACGCGTTGTACAGGCCCCGGACCGCCTTCCGGTACTCCTCGATCAGCGTGGTGGGATAGAGCTTGGCATAGACCATGATCGTGTCGAGGGTCGCATGTCCGAGGAGCGCCTGGATGACGTGCACGGGCACGTTGTTGTTCAAATGCTCAGACGCGAAGACGCGGCGGCAGTCGTGGGGCAAGAGCACGAGCGGGCGGTTGTCCGCTCGGCGCGCGCCCGCCGTGATCGAGACCGCGCGCAAGCGCGCACGAATCGTCTGGATGCCGAGCGGACTGGGATGCTTGGCCCCTTGCAGCAAATACGGGGCACGGGGCCGCGGTTGACGTTCGTGATGGTCCCAATGATCGCAGGACGGCACGGCCTCCGCGCCATAGAAGCGCTTCACGTGGCGGATGATTTCGGCAATCACACGGCCGAGGCCGTCGCCGATCGGGATGACGCGCGCGCGATCAAACTTCGACGGCTTGATGTGGAGCAAGTAGTAGACCCGACCGTCCGGGAGTTGGCGTTTGAGGATATCGAGCGTCGTGAGTTCGCTGGCCTCCTCGATGCGGAGGCCGCTCTGCACGAGCAGCTCCACGAGCGCCCAGTCCCAAAACGTCGCGGCTTCTGCGGCGACCGCGCGTCGATCGCTCGGCGTGAGCGACAGCGCCGCGGTGGCCGCCGTCCAGTGCTGCAGGGCACACGCGCGGATCGTCGGCATTTCCCGTTCGAGGTCGAGGATCGTCGCCGTGATCCGCGCCTGCGTCCGCGCGCGGGCTTGCTCGAAGCCGATGCCCACCAGGTCGCGGCGCATCAACGGGACGACGCGCGGCGCATGCGGCCCAAACGGCGAGTCCGGCTCAGTCGCCCAGGTGCAGAGATCCGTGAAGAAGGTGCGGACCTCGAGCAGCCAGACGTGCGCGGTGTTGCGCAGCTCCGGGCCGGTGTCGTCGCCGCGCTGCCGCTCGCGGGCGAGGGCGATCGCGTACGGGATATAGGCGCGCCCATGCGTGGGCAGGACGTCCGCGCTCTTCGTGATGTGCGGGTGCTGCTTGGCCAGGAAACGCCAGAAGTGGCCCATCGCGATCAGCTTGTGACGAAGCGTGACGTAGACGTGGCTGATTCGTGTCGCGTACGTCTCCAGGTAAAGCGACGTGATCGCTCGAAAAGGCGCGGGCACGTCCGACATCGCGACCAGTTCCGCGATCGTGCGGCGTGGCCGCCGGCTGCGCCGGGTCGTGCCGCGTTGCGGCGTGCGGGTGAGGATGCCCAGTCGACACAGCGCCACGTCGAGCCCGTCCTGGCCCCGCGTGCCGGAGGGAATCTGCGCCAGATCGTCGTCGGTGATCTCTTCAAGCGCGCTGTAGCCGCGCGCGATCAGCACGCGGAGACCGACGGACACGGCTTTGTCTTGGGAGCCCCGGCTCTTCCATGGGATCGACGCGGTTTCGCTCCGGAGGCGATCGTGCGCCTGACGCCACTCGTGATTCGCCGGCAGCCGTGCGATCCACCGCTGAAACGGCACCCCGCCCAGCCACCTCCACGTCGGGATCGCGCGCCGAGCCAGCACCAGGGCGCGTGGCCCACCCATCCATTGTGCGGACCCCCGCCGATGATCGTCGGCGAGCCAGCGCGGCCAGATCGTCTGCTCGAAGTGGTCCCACCGAGCTTGCAGGGTCCGACCGGGACACGCCTCGAGGGCCAACAGGAATGCCCCGCAGCCGTCATGCGTCTGCCGGCGTTCGCCGGTCGAGGTGGTAAAGCGATCGATGAGGGCGTGTAGATCCTTGCGGAGCTCGACGCCGTCATCGTCGAGCACCAATCCCGCGTGCGCCTCGTGATGCCGTGCGACGTACGCCGTCATGATCGTTCTCCATTGGGCGACCGCGTCGCGGTCACCGCTCGCTCCAACTCCTCGATGGTCAACGCGTCGTACGCGAAGGCGTACGGTTCACGCCCGGCCTCGGCGGACCGATGGGGCTGGGCCTGAGCCGCGTCGGAGCGAGCTTTGACGGCGGCGACGGCGTCCACGAGGGCGCGAGGATCAACGGTGAGATACAGGTCGGCGGTCGTCGATAGGTGCGCGTGGCCGAGGAGCGCCTGTGTGACCTTCAGATTGCCACTGGTCTCGAGCACCCCTTGCGCGACGGTGTGACGAAACTGATGCGCGCGCACGGTCGCGCCGACCTTGCGACCGAGCAGCCGCAACGCCGATTCAAAGGCCGCGTAGGACAACGGCACGCCGTGCCCACGACGTTGTGCGACCCAGGCGGCAGCGGTGCGCGCGGGCGTGGGTCGCTCGGCCTGAAGGTACTGACGAAACAGCGGCCAGAAGTCATCCGTCACCGGGACGCGATGATCCTGCCGCGCGCCCTTGAGTCGAACGGTGATGGTCTGATGCTGTTCATCGACATCGGACAATGCCATCCCGAGCAAGCCGTGCCGACCGTTGGTGTCGCTCCAGTCACCAATGCGTTGGCCGGTGCGGCACAGCAGCGTCAGGATCGCCTTGTCGCGCCACGACCCTGCGGTCGTGATCAGGCGTTCAATGAGCAGCGGATCGAGTCGAGCCGGCAGTCGTCGGGGCACGCGGCGGCGAAACTCTCGCCGCCGCTCGCGCACGGGTTGATCACGACCGGTGAGTCGGTGGGACACCGTCTCGTCGTCAGGTGTGGACACAGGGTTCGAGTGTTGGCGCCAAGCACCGTCACCGCGGTCGTCGTCCTGTCGGATCCGGAACGCGAAGTACGACGCCAGGACGCTGAGACGGTGATTGACGGTCCGCGCTTGACGGCCTTCGTTCGGCGGCGGGCGGTCGATCAGAGACGCCTGGCGTCTGGATCCCCGACCGAACGCGCCAATGTACTGGCCGACCACGGGCCGCGTCACGGCGTCGAGGTCGACGCCCGCCTCGTGGAGCCAGCCTGCGAAGTGGGCCAGGCCGCGCGCATACGCACGGACGGTATAGGGCGAGCGAGCGCGCTGTTCGAGATCGCGCAAGAAATCGTTGATCGCGGGCGCAGGCGCGTGGTCCGGGCCGACGACGCGGGGACGGGGCGGATCGGTCGTGACGTCGACGTTGAAGATCGGCATGGAGTCATCCTATTGCGGCAATTGCTCGCGCGAACGGGCTCGCCACCCCGCGATCGGGCGCTTCGCGCCCTCCCCGCGGGGACCCCGTCGAGCCCGCTCGCGCGAGGTCCATGAGAGGCTGCTGCCAGACAACCCCCTCCCCGGTCTCCACATCCGCATCTCAACGGCAGGCCGGTCAGTTCTTGTGATCCGAATCCCGAGATAATCCATCGAACACGTACGCAGCGCGAAAGCCCACGATGGTCCGCGCGTTGTCATCTGCAGCCTCAGACTCGCGCCGACCGACGATCGGTGCCAGGATAGCAATGCCCTTTTCGCCCTTCCGGACGCAGCGACCCATCGTGCGCCAGGTCTGAAAGCCCGCAACGCGCGTGGCGGTTGGGCGCTGACTCGCAATGAGCGCGACGTTGTGCCAGGAATACTTGTGGAACCGTGCCATGGTCTTGAGCAGCGCGGTGAGCTGGTCGCTGTGGCCTTCATCGAGAAGGGCCGCGAGCGTGTCGAGTGCGTCGGTCGTGATCTTTCTGAGTTCGTCGGCGGTCATGGTGTCCTCCAGTGGACGGGTTGTCCGTGGTTCCTTCGCGCCCCAAGGAACCCGACAACCCGTCTGGAGGACACACGGCTCTGCCCTCGGCGCGCCGAACACCGCTGCGTCTCTCACCGGGCGTGCCAGCGATCTGTGCTGGCGCGACGCGAAGCGGCCGGTGAGCGCTGCAGTGTGATCGGGCGTTAGCCCGACGGCGTGCCGAGGGCGGAGCCATCTCGCCGATGGAAAAAAGAACAACCGACACATTTGGAACGCGCCGCTGAAGGCCTAAGAGAGATTGGAGAGCTGAATGGACCGCGGAAAGGATTCTTCCGCTATGGCTGGTGAGTTACTGGCGCCGCTACTGCTGACGCCGACCCGACGGCTGCTCACGCGCGCGGGCAACATGCGCCGAAGGCGCTCGAGTCCGCGGTGATGGCGACAGTCATACTGCCGACGATGTGTTCCGACCTTCAGAAGCCGGGCAGCCGGTGAACCTGCTTAGACTGCACGAGTCCATCGAACTGCTGTTTCAGCTGGCCCGCAAAGTGACGATCGCGAATCAGGACGCCAGCTTCCACATTGCGTTGTTGCGCCCATTCGGTAAAGTTGGCGGATGTGACGAACGCGAGATCGTCATCAGCAATCACGCACTTGGCGTGCCATGCTGCGCGAACGGCGGCATCTGCGGACATCGTCCGAGGGTCATAGAAGACTTCGGGCCGACGCGGGCCAGGCCATTGGGCTAACAACTGTGCTCCGAACTCGCGGAGCAATTCGGATTCGTCGCGGGTATCCCGCCATTCGCGGCCAATGTGCAGAAACAACTGCACGTGGAGGTCCGGCCGGGCGACCATGCGCTCAGCCAACGACCTGAACACGATCGTCCCTTTCTGCACGACGTAGCTGCTCACAAGAACGAAGCGCTCCGCGTGAGCAAAGAGTTCATCGACCACGACGGCAGTGTCTCGACTGTGAGAGACCGCCGATTCCGGCCCGGTCCACACAAGGGAAGCCGGGGCGCTTCTGGATAGTCGCCGCTCAGCCGCGTCGGCAGCAATATCGAGGAGCAAGGACATGTGTGCGGGCGCGAGGCCTTCGGCTGACAACCGACACAGTTCGGTCCCGAGCGACTCAGGGCACTGAGCAACACGGCCGAGCGCCATGCGCGTGATCGCCGGACCGAGTTGGCCGTTTCGTAACGCCGTCGCGAGCGCGCGCAACGTTCCTGCCGAGGCTTCTGCGATCGGCCCTGACGACATCTTCACACGTCCTTGAAGAAGGCGGCCCCATCGGCATCAACGGTGGGAACCACCAATGCCCGGTCCAGGAAATCGTTGCGGCGCTCGCACGAGCTTTCAGCGAGGAGCAGGCATCCGTGGCAGGCCGCGCCGTGGAGATAGCGCTCTTCCTGCATCGCGTCCGGCTGATGCTGTGCGCATACGGGATCGTTCGAACACAACTGGCCAAGTTCGACCGCCGTACGCAGGTATCGATTCATGCGATCCGCGGTTTCGACCAAGCCGCCGAGCGTGCCCTCGGCGTCTGGACTCGCCGTATATAACAGAATTCCGTAGCCTGAGCTCAGCGCGTAGATTCGCTCACGAATCGAGCTCGCCGCGTATCCGCAGTCCAACGCGACCGAAGTGATCAACAGATGAGACAGCGAGTGCAGCATCACATACGCGGCCCCGGGAAACGCCGCACTGCTCCCAGGATGCGACTTCGCCCACGCGTCGAAGCCCTTACGAAGCTGCTGCTCCCGAGCCCTGACGCCAGGTCTCTCAAGCCAGGATTGAACCGCTTCCTGTTTGAAACCGATGAAGATCCCCTCACCGCGGTTCTCGACCGCCGGGAGCCACTGCTGATCAATCGACAACGACGCGCGCTCAACGTTGACATCAAGCTCGCCGTTCACGTCCGACACAGCGGCCTCGAACCTCGTGAACCCCACTTGCGCGATCACTTCGCGGAGGCGATACACCTTCACGATGCGGCTGATCTGACCGGTCAGCTCCGTTTCGCCTTTCGGCACCGGCATCGTCCGCGCAAAGAAATCGCCGCCCGGTCGATCGTCCCCCACGGTGTCTGGCGACGACAGTAGCGTTTCCAACTCTGCCTCACGGATGCCCTTTGTCGCGGCGACGCCCCCGTCTTTCCGGCGTTTCACTTCAGCCATGACGTCGGCGTCGGCAAGACCCTCGAGCGCGGCGGCCACTTCGGGAAGCTGGCGCATGAACTTCAGCTGGTCAACCGACTCGACCGCTTGGAGATACTTCACCCACACGCGCTCGACCGCCTCCCTTACGGGACCTTCACGCTCGGGAATCGAAATGACCGATAGTGTTTGCGAGAAATAGGCGTTGGACGCCGAGCGCACGAGAAGTCGGTTGGGGCTTCCGGTCCCCGGCCCCCCGCACCTCTCCTTAGCGTATTGCCCGAGCCACGGTCTTTGCCCCTGGCAGAAACCCAACGGAACATCGTCTCGTTTCGTCGCCTTCGACAGCGCCGCAAACTTCTGGCACTCGCAGCGGATCGTGATCTCCGTGAGATCCCCGCTGGTCCCGCGCTCGTCCATCCACAGATTCCGCGAGCACTGATCCTCGGTGCCGTGCACGAAGAGCTTCCAATTGATGTCGCTGACGTGGCCCCTGACACAAGCTTGCACAAAGCGAACTGGGACCACCTTCCTCGCTTTCTTGTCTGGATCTCGCCACATGCCTTTCTCGAGCCCATTCCGATGAACGAGAGGCCGTGACCGAACGCCGGTCGCGGGGTTTTTCTCTTCGTACTGAGCAATGAACCACTCGGGGAACACCCACGCCGTGATACCCGTGATCTCTGCGTTCAGATCGTCGACATCAGCCGGTGGAGCGAAGAACTCCACAGACGGCCATCCGAGAAGCGTTTTTACCTTGGCGGCTAGCCGTTCTTCCTCAACCGGCCGCTGTTTGTAGCCGCTCCAGTGATCAAGTCCACCGATGATCACCGCATGCTCGGGCAGATCGACCATCGCTCCAGGGCCGAACGTCGTCACGATCTGACTCTGACGGATCTGCCCAGCCGGCTTGACGTTGCCTCTCCGCTTGCGAGGTGGCATTAGTTGTCTTCCCCTTCTCCGGCCAGATCGATGGCGACCCCGTCAAGTCGTTTCAACCAGAGGCAGACCGACGGTTCGACATCGCGCATGGAGCGAGGCGCCGTGAATTTCGCGAAACTCTTGCCGAGCGTATCTAACTCGGGATCCAGCGGCGTGTGCAGCAGCGCCTGTCCCGTTCCACCCTCGTGAGACTGATAGCGAAGCGGCGACGAGGTGCTCCGGTTGGTCTGCCCGATCTTCGCCCACGCATCGAGCAGGTCCTGCGCCCGTCCGCGGAGGGCGGCATCGAGACGCTGCTCCTCGTCCGGCGCCATCGCACGATGGCGGCGCGCGCGCTGCGATAACACCTCGAGAATCGAGTTCAAGCTCAATCGTTCGCCAACAATCTCGATCGCTCCCCGTGGAGGAGCGAGCGGAGCCCTTGAATGACGCGCGAGCGCAACAACGATCGCCGCAAGACCGCGGTCGAGGGCACGAGGGGCGAACGGCGTGACGCTAGTCGCCTCCACGGCGCGATAGAACGAGGCATGAAACGCTTCGAACCGCTCGAAGTGCGAACGGTCGCGAGGCTTGTGGACATTCAGCAGCGCGACGACAAGCCCGGGCTTCCGCTGATCGCGTCCAACGCGGCTGGTCGCCTGGATATATTCTGCCGCCGCCTTCGGTTGGCCGAGAACCACCATCAGCCCAAGCCGCGTGATGTCGAGGCCGACGGAAATCATGTTCGTGGCCAACGCGACATCTACCCGTTCGTCCTTCGACGAGAAATCTACGGCGAGCCTTCGCTTTGTATCGGCCACGGCGGACGTCGATTCACGAGACGTCAGCTCCGCAACCTCTCGGCTGATATTTCTGTCGACAAACGTACCTTCCGGATCGTTGACCCGCCGCTTACGAGCGTAATCAGAAACGCGCGACGCGACTTCATCCTCGACGATGCGACGACTGCCACCGAGCTCTCGGAGGCTGTTGAAATAGCCCACGAGCGTCATAAACGGGTCAGCAGGATTCGATGCGTTCTTTGCGCCGCCGGCTTCTAGCCATGCTTTTTGCGCCGCGGCGAGCAGAGCTAAGTACGAACGCAGGAGGACGACTTTCAGGCTCCGGCCCTGAGCGGCAAGCCCGACATAGAGACGACCACGCCTCGCTACGAGTGGAACGGTTTCGGCGAAGAACGATGCACGGCGGTCGGGACCGGGTGGCGGAAACACCTCGACGCCTGATCTGGCAAAGAGCGCAAGAATCTGTTCCGTCGCCCGGCGTACGGTTGCGGTGGACGCGACAATCTTCGGCCGCACCGTATGTCCGTCCACCGATCGCTCGCACAGCGCATCGATCGCCGTCTCGTAGAGCCCGGCCATCGTCCCCAGCGGCCCAGAGATAAGATGGAGTTCGTCCTGAATGATCAGCTCCGGCGGCGGCAGCGGCTTAGCCAGCTTCTGCCCGATACCAGGGTCCGCGGCGCCGTAGAAACCGATTGCATCACACCGATCGGCGCCCCCCAGCAGCATGCCGCTCGGACCGACCCAGGGCAGGCTCGCGAACTTGTCCACCGTCGCGATCACGAAGCACGGGACGCGACGGTAGAGCGGCTCGTCGACTGCGATGATAGGCAGCGGGTTCTTGCCTTTGAACGCGCACGACAGATTGCGACACGTCAGTTGGAGGTTCTTCGGCTCGTCGGCATTGGGCACGAGCCTGAACGACGTCGGTTCCAGCTTGGTGCCGCACCACGGGCAGCTCTCAAGGGGAACCGGCGACGCTTTGCTACTGCCGCTTTGATAGCGAATGATCTTGGCGCGAGCAGTCGTCTTGTCTTTCTCTCCTTTCGCGCCCATCCTGTTGGGCGTCGCGGCCTTCCCAACCCACAGCCCGATTTCAAAGGGCCACGCGCCCAGCGTCTCCGGCGTTTCCTGCCGCTGCAATTCGAGCGCGCAGATCAGTGTTGATGCGCGGCTCAGCTGATCGAGCGTAAGGAGGCGAAGCGTGTAGCGCATCAGCACAGCGACGCCGGCCGACGTAAGCTCCGGATCGCGCAACCGTCGCAACAGAATTGCGAACGCCGCGAGACCCAAGTACGCCTCGGTCTTGCCGCCGCCCGTCGGAAAGAACAGCAGGTCGACGATCTCCCGGTCTACATGCGTCGGCGACACGAACGCCCGAAGATTCATCAGCAGAAATGCCAACTGAAACGGGCGCCACGAGGGCGCTGCTGCCGCCGACGGTTGAACGCCCTGCTCCTGCGCGCGGCGCTGGCGAGCCGCTGCGGCCATGGCTCGATTCGTCAGCAGGAAGGCGCGCAGCACCAGCGGGTCGTCCAGCACCGCGAGGCCGGCTTCGATTCGACTCGCGGCGAGCGCTGCGCGCTGCAAGAGGTCGTCCGCAACTTCGCCTTGCACGCCACCTTTAGGCGCCTTGGCGCGTTGCGTGTCGATCCAGCCGCGGTACTCGGTGACGATCGGTGCGAGGCCGGCGCGCACGCTGGCGGCGTCTGGCATGGCGGCCAGCGCTTCCATTCCAAGCTCAACGCCGGTCATGATCGAAGGCTCGACGCGCTCGACCTCGGCCTCGGGCATCCAGGTGGTCGCGACCTTACGGCAGACACCAGCGACGACAATGGCTCGCGTCGCCGTGCCATGGCCAACAGCGAACTCCATCACGTCGCGGTATTGCAGGTCGGCGATGCGTTCGTCGGCGTCGCCGCCAGGGTCTTGTCCGCGCGGGTTGGGACGTGAAACCAGCGGCCGATCCGCGTCGAGCGTCAGGCTCGCTTGAAACGCGAACCGCATGTCCTTCAGTTCCGGACGATCTTCCGCTCTGCGCCCGTTCACGAGAAACACCGACACCGCGAGCACGCCCTTGGGCAATCCCGGCAGATTCTCAAGACGACGCACCCGGCGGACCGAGGTAATGATGTCGAGGCCGTCGCTGTTCGGAACAGGCGTCGGCGGAGGATTCGCCTGCTTGCCAGTGAGCCGAAGTGGCACCGTCTCCTCGCGTTCTTGGCGCTGCCATTCGCCGGTCGGCTTACCGTCCTTCTCGATCGGTGTGTAGTCGCCCCACCGCACGGTAACGCGGAGGTCCTGCGCCTCTCCAGAAATGAGCACGCTCAGTCCGATGGACGAGGGGAAATGACCGCGCCGGGCGGCCGGCGGTTCCGGAGTTGAGTCGTCTTCGTCGCCACCGCTGCCCGCCTCCCCGAGTTCGAGCTCGCCCTGTGTGTCCTCCACGTCCTGCTTCTGCGACACCGGCGCGTTCCAGGGGACGAGGAAGCCGGTGAGATACCAGCGCGATGGCGCGATGTTGAGGATTTCCGAGATCTGGGGCTCGCCTGGGTCAGGGCCGATCAGATCGAGGCGCAGGGCGTGGGTCAGTCGATCTCGAACTTCGGCAGATGTCATGGGTATCCGACCTGTCTCCTTCAGCCGAACAACGGCGTATCAGCCGACTTCTTCGACGAACTCTTCTTCGCCTTCCTCGCCGAGGCGTCAGCCAACGACTCCTCCTTCGCGCGCTGGGCGTTCAGCTCCAGCAGTCGACCGAGGACCTCGTCGCGGACCTCGTCCGGCCATCGGTACCGGTACGGCTTTTTCTTCTTGTTCATCTTTCCTGGCTCGTTCTCGTCCTCGTCCACGTAGTCGAGGATGAACTTGCAATGGGGCCGGATGTCGGTCCAGCCGTAGGCGTCGAGGACGGCGCGGTCCATGGCGGCGTGCAGGTCGCGTAGCTTCAGGATGTCGGGGTCGCGCTCGTCGGGATCGTGGAAGCGGTTGTACGTCTTCGTCAGTCCCTCGGCGTTCGCCTTCATCATCGCGGCGCGCCAGCTGTAGTACTCAGCGCCAGCCCCTTCCAGCGCTTCTGTGATTTGCGGGCGCGGGAATGCTTCGAAACATGGGGTTGTGTAGCGGAGCCGATCCTCTAGGGACGAACCGAGGAAGCGCGCCCAGATCTCGTGCACGCGGGACTGAAGAATCGCGAAGTCAGCTTCGAGATGCAGCAAGAAGACGATCATTGAATTTGCAACCACGGTGCCCTTTGCGACGAAGGCAGGCGAAATGTGCTTAGAGAGCGCGCTTAGCGCAAGCATCCGGCCGTGCTCGCGCAGGTAGGGCGCAGCCTCCGCCGTTCGATTGGCATGGAGCCACCATTCCTCGCGGTAGTTGCGTTGCTTGTTGGACTCTCGAATCGGGCGCACACGCTGTTCGACCAGCGCGAAGAGCGCTGGCCATTTTTGTGCCTGATCGACCGGCATCCGAGCGAAATCTATAACGAACCGTATCGGGGCTTGAGTCGGGCTGTCGTTGAACTCTTCGCCCCCGACGTAGGGAAAGACCACTTCGCGATTGCGCGGTTCTTCTGCGATCAACCGCTCCAAGTCTGTAAGCGATGACGACCCGTCAGCGGGCTCGGGCTCGAACACAAAACCTGCACCCCACACCTTCGCGCCCAGGTAACACACGGCTGCGTTCTCGTGCAATAGCCCGGGTGCTCCCTCGGCTCGGCTCGCCAGCAAGAACGACGACACGCGTTCGACCGGCCGGCCATCGAGCATGGCCGATCTCGTCGGCTCCTTTAGAACGTGGAAGACGCTCGCGACCACCGCGGCCTCTCCCGGCCAAGGATACCGCCGCGTCGCGGAGTAGATCGCGCCGCCCTGACCGAGGATGGCCTCGAGACCAGTGCTGCGTGTGTCGCCCTGCGCCACTGTGTTGGTGGCGATGAAGCCCAAGGCGCCGCCAAACCTAACCAGCCCGAAGGCGCGGCGAACAAAGAACGCGACCAAATCCGCCAGGCCTGTCGCCGGCATGTATGCGTCGACGAGGTAATCGTGGTAGGCAACGCCGATCCGACCTCCGATTAATGTGCCACCAACGTATGGTGGGTTGCCAACAAACACATCGAAGCCCCCGTTGGCGCGGGTGAAGACCTCGGGGAACTCGATCTCCCAATGGAAGGTTGTTGGGTTTGCCTGCGATACAACCATCTCGCCGTCACGATGCAGCAGCCACCGTTCGATCTGCCCGGCGTACGCCGCGCGCAGGGTTTGCCGGTCCTTCGGCTTGTCGCGCTCGAAGAACGCCGACACGACAAGGTCGCCAATTTGCCGCACGTCGTGCAGCGCGTCGTTCGCGTCCCTCAGCAGCCGGGCCTTCTCGGGTACATCGTCTGACGTCGCGAGTCCTTGGATTTGTTCGCGCAGCGACTGCGCCTCGGCGACCCGCTCGTCGATGAGCGTCCGCAGCAGCGGCATCTGCTTCGTCGTCTCCCAGTTGAAGCATGCAATCTGCTCGCGCGAGAGGCCCACCAGCGAGTCGCCGTGCCGAAACGCGTGATCGAGGAACGTGAACGGATGCTCGCGCGCGAGCGTGGCCAGCCACAGCGAGAGCTTCGCCAGGTCCACGGCGAAGATGTTCTTGTCCACGCCGTACAGGCACCGCTCCGCCACCAGCCGCCGCGCATAGGTGATCACATCCTCGTCGTCTGGCACCTTCGGCGTCTGCCTGTGCGTCTCCCACGCCTTCACGAGGCGCTCGGCCAGCAGGCGGCACGCCTCCACAAGAAACGCGCCCGATCCCATCGCGGGATCGCACACCTTGAGATCGAGAATCTGCTCGGGCGTCGCTTGATCGCCCAGCCGCTCGAAGATCGGCCTGAACGTCGTCGAGACGATGGGCGCGGTGAGCGAGCGCGGCGTGTAGTGCGAGCCGGAGCGGCGGCGCTCCTCGGTCGGCTGCAAGAACATAGCGCCAGGCGGCAGCGGGTCCGGTGTGTAGCGCGATACCCTCTTCCCCAACGCCGCCAGCGCTTCCGCTTCCGTGGTGGCCTTCGCCAGCGCGTCGCCCGTGAGCTTCAGCTCCGATTCCCTTTGCAGCCACGCGGCGCGGTCCTTCGGCTTCTGTTCCAGGAGGTCCCGCAGGTTGACGACGATGTGCTTGGGCGAGACGGCGATGGATGGCGCGCCGGCCTGCTGCAGCGCGAAGCCCATCATCGCCTCGTAGACCGAGCCAATCTGCTCCACGTCCAGCGCGCGATAGGACAGCCGCTCGCCGTCCAGCATCAGCAGGTTCTGCAGGACGCGAAAGACGACACCGTCGGATACGCGCGGCGGATTGACCAACTCGCCCATGCTGCGATGGCTACCGAGCGGGCGGCCTTCGAGGAACGGATACGCGTCCGGATCGAAAAGCCGGCCGTGCCGCGCGGGGAAATGCAGGTCGCCATGACCGCCGCCGTCGTGAATGAGCCGGAACAGCGCCAGCAGTTGTGCCCACGCACCGTAGCGCGCATCCATGGTGTCCGGGTAGCGCGCCTGGTCCTCGCGCAGCCGGTTGAAGAGGCCCGACACGGCGTAGTGCTTCTGATAGACATCGCCCTTCGGCATCAGGCCGCGGTCCTCGGCATAGAGGACGAACACGAGTCGCATCAGCGTGGAGAGCAGCCCGCCATACACCTCATGCTCCGCACGCAGCGACTCCGTCAGCAGCTCACCCCTCGCATCGTCGTTCGCACGTTGGAATCCGCGGACGAGATCCCACAACGCCTCCATCACCTG
This sequence comes from Vicinamibacterales bacterium, assembly GCA_040081675.1. Classification (GTDB taxonomy): domain Bacteria; phylum Acidobacteriota; class Vicinamibacteria; order Vicinamibacterales; family CAVVIG01; genus CAVVIG01. The sequence continues at coordinate 14,951 of JBEBGB010000011.1, read as the reverse complement.
GCCGGCGAGCTTGGTGGAGACCTCGTTCTGAGACTCGCGGCTCCGCCGCAAAAGCGCGGGCAATCGATGCGGCTCGTCCTGGAGATCGGTGACGCGGCCAACATCGAGGAGCGCGATGAGCGCGCCCACCATCGGGCGGCCAAGCGTCTCGGCCAGATGGGCGAACTGAAACGTCAAATGGCCGGACGACTCGCCGTGCGGCGCGGAGACGAGACGGAGCGACTTGCCGTTGAAGAGCAGGCCGAGAGGCACCCGAGTTTCGCGGAGCAGACGTTCCAGACGCGCGTGCGGGCTGGCGCGCCAGCCATCGTGTTTGTGGTCCGGAGGAGGTGCTTTGTCGAGGTCGGTGCCGGCGGCAACGATAGAGATAAGAGCGAGCCAGGCGTCCACCGCCTCTGGCTCGGGAATTGCGAATGTAGGCGAGAGATGGTCCTCGTGCTCCGGCAGCGCGATCGTCAGGCTATCCGGGAGCGCCGCGCCGCCCGGCGCGCCGACAAGGAGTCCTCCTGGCCACCCCAGCAGGTCTCTTGTGAGGGCGAGGAAATCGTCAACTCGACCGGTCTCCTCATCTGCGATCAACTCCTTCAGGCGAGCCTGGCGTTCGACGCTCAGCCGGCGATCGATCGCGACGTCGTACCGCGCCAGGACGTACGGCGACACAACGAGGCCGACCGGCTGGATCTGCCCCAGCCACTCCTTGTGGACGGCGATTTCCGGCGCGTCGGATGCCATCGCTATCCGGTTACCGGCCAGAGGTATACGAGGCCGACGGGTTCGAAGCGCGTGGCCTTCACGTCGTAGCTCTGGCGAATGCGCGCGGGCTCGGTCTCAAGTTCCTTGCCGAGCTCCTCCAGCCGCTTTCGCCAGTAGCGGGTATCGGACTCGATCTGCTTACGCTCGCTCTCGGCAAACAGCGGAAGCTGATCGGCGTCCTTTTCCTTCTTGGCCTGCGTCTTCCGGATGCGCACACGCTGCGCCTCGAGAATCGCGAGCATGTCGGCGCCCTCGGCCTCTCCGCGAGCACGCAGCTTTGTCTTGGCTTCTTCGATCAGCTGCTCCGATTGGGTCTTCAGGTACGGACTCAGCTCCGCGAGATCCTGAGGCGCGCCAAACGCCAGCCGCTGTTTCACCTGAGCCGATACGTCCTTCGCCGCCTCAACGCTCAGCGCCTTGTCGAGAAGCCCCAGCGTTTTGTCCAAGGTCTCGCCCGCATACGGCTTCAAGCCTTCCTTGCGGGTGCTCACATCAACCCATCGCGCGGCGACCGCCAGGATTTCGTCGTGCAGACGCGAGGCGCGTTCACCGTAAACGGACAGCCGGCCGAGCAGAATCACGCGCGCCACCGGATCGTCCGACACGCCGATGCACGCCCGCGAGAGATCGTTGTGAACAAAGCCCTGAGACCGGAAGCGGCCGAGCAGGCGCTGAACAAACCGATGCTCCAGGTGCAGATGCACGGTGTGCCCGTCGAGCGATCCTTGGTCCGAGAACACGACCGGCCGAACGGGTTGTTCTTTGCGCCAATCCCAGAGCGGCTGCCCTTTACGTTGCGGCGCGCGCAATGTGTCCAGCGTGTGCATCCACGACGGGTCGGACTGCAGACGACCCGACAGGTTCGGCAGCAGGAACTCGCCTGCCGTCTTCGAGGCGTGCAGCGGCTCAGTGCCGATCAACTCCAGGCCACAGGAGATCGCCTGCGACAACTCGCCCTTCTCGATGTGAAGCCACTCGTCGGACTTGGCCAGGAGCGTTCGCAGCTCGTCGATCTGCGTTCGCAACTCGACTTCACGCGTACGGCTAGATTCCAGCTCGGTCTGCATCGCCCGTTCGCGCTCTACATCGAGTGATTCGTCAGCAATGGCAAGAGCCAGGGAATCGGCGTCCTTTCGCGAGAAGCCGCCGCTGAGGCGGTCTTCCAGTTTCTTTTCGAGCACCGGCGCAAGGCTGCCGAGTTCCTTTCGGATAATCTTTGTCTTCTCGACCAACGCCTTCAGCACGCGATCTTCAGGCCGCTGCGCGTAGATGAAGTAGTGACACCGCACCTCGGGCGCACGTTGGAGCTTGCGATCGATGCGGCCGTTGCGCTGTTCGAGCCGGCTGGGGTTCCACGGCACGTCGAAATGAAAGAGATCCGCGCAGTAGTTCTGCAGGTTCACGCCCTCGCGGGCGGCATCGGTCGCAATCAGAACGCGCAGCGGATTCGTCTTTGGGGCCGCGTTAAAGGCGCGCTTCACGTCCTCGCGCGCCTCGTCGATCATGCCGCCGTGGAATGTCGCGATGCGCGGGTCGTCCTCGCGGCCAGGCGTAAGCGCGGCGCGGAGCTGCCGCTCGAGATACCGCTTTGTGTCGGCGTACTCGGTGAAAATCAACGCGCGATCGCCGGGGTGCGCCTTGCACCAGGCAATCAGGTGCTTCACGCGAGCGTCAGAAAGGCCGCGGGCGGCGTCAGCCGCCTCGGTCATGCGGGCGAGGAGGTCGCGCTCAGCCTTGTACGCGTCGACCGACGACCCCGCCATGGCGCGGGCGGTTGCAGCTTCCATCGCCGCGTCCTCCTGCGCTGCAACCTCTTCCTCGCTCGCGTCGGCGCGGTCGTCGTCGGCATCCGGGGCCTCCGTCAGAATGTTCAGAGACGGGGGAGTCGGTTCGACCGACTGAGCACTTTTCGCCGCCTGCGCCTCGAAGGCTTTGCGGTGGACGCGCAGCGTGGAGGCGAAGGCTTCGATCGAGGACAGTAGGCGTTTCTGGAGGCTGCACAACACCAATCCTGCGGCGTTCTGTACCGACTTGGGCGCGTCTTTCAGCCGCTCCTGGCGCGCCTGACGATATTCATCTAGCAGCTTCGGCAAGAGCAACTGCGCATTGTCCTGCGCCAGCCCGTCGATCGAAATCTCGACGATGTGGCGCTCGGGGAAGCCGCCGTCGAGGCGGCGGAGATCCTCTTTCAGGCGGCGGACCATCACCGCGTCCAGCTGCTTCGCGCCTTCCACGGGAACCCCGCGGCAGAATCGCTGCGGATCGAGAATCTCGAGTAACGACGAAAAACTGTTGGAGTGTCCGTTGTGCGGCGTGGCAGATAAGAACAACCGATGCTCGAAGCGCGGCGCCAGCTCGCGGATGGACTTCGTGAATTGCGAGTCGACGGCGTAGCGCGCGCCACTGGCAGGCGCAGCGTTGTGCGCCTCATCCAGAATCAACATGCTCTGCGGCGCGAACGTGCCGAGCCAATCGCGCAGCGGCGACGCGTAGTCTTCATCCCGCAGCAGGTGGTGCGAGACGATGAAGCGCGAGTGGGTAGTCCAGGGATTGACGCCGAACCCGCGCTCCTGGCGCATGCGGCGGACGTAGTCGCGGTCAAACACCACGAACGTGAGGCCGAATCGCTGATCGAGTTCTTCCTTCCACTGCAGCACGACCGATGGTGGCGCGGCTACGATAATGCGACGGACGCGCTGACGCATCAGCAACTCGCGAACGATGAGGCCAGCCTCGATGGTCTTGCCGAGGCCCACATCGTCTGCGATGAACAGGTTCACGCGCGGCAGCAGCAGTGCCTTCCGCAGCGGTTCGAGCTGGTAGGCGTCGATGCGGATGCCGGCGCGATACGGTGCTTGAAACAGTTTGGGATCGGTCGAGGTGACGGTGTTCCAGCGGAGCGTCCGGTAGTAAGCAGCGAAGTGGCGCGGCAGGTCGAAGTGCCCCTGTGCGAGGCGCGACCAGTCAGCCTCGCTTACCCGCTGTGCGTCCACCTCTTTCTCCCAGAGCACCTCGAGCTCCTCGCCTTCGGCGTCGTCTTCGAGACACGAGAGGCGAACGAGGGTCTGATCTTCCGGCCGTGGCGCAGGTTCAACAGCCTCCGCCAGGTATCGGCGTGAGCGGACTCGGACGATTTCGCCTAGCTTCGGCGGCTTCTCGATGGCGATGGACATTGAGGAAAGGCGATCCAGCGGACGCCCTCAGTGCGGTCCGCCCTGAGGAAGCACTCGCGCGAAATCGTGGTCGAAGGCGGCTCTGGCCTGATAGCTGGCGAAAGCGGCGAAAGCGGCCACCGCCCAAGGAGCCCGGAGTCGGCCGACACGGGAGTACGTAAGCGTCACTTCGTCGCCGATCCGGCTGGCGATGGTTTGCTTCAGCTGTGACGAAAGGGAGAGAGACGCGTATTCGGCCGGTACAATGCCAGCTGCCGCGGCGGATATCTTTGACCTTGCTCTCTCGAGTAGCTTCTTCCAACCCGGCAACAGAAACACCGGCGGATCGACGGTCACGTTCAAACGAACGGCACCATTACCGCTGAAGACCGAAAAATCAAGAAGCCGTAGATTGACCGATGCCCACTTCCGGAAGTCGAGACGCCAGTAATCATTGCCAGGGAGAGGCAGAGCCGGGATCGGGAAGAAATGGTGCGCCGATCCGATGAAGCCGCGCTTGTCCTCTAGCTCCTTCGCCGGGTCCCATTTCTTGGCACGGACAAATATCGCCTCGTGCGTATGTCGCTCACCCGTTTGCCTGACGGCGAGATCGCAGGGTTGACCGAGAAGAATAAACACGTCCGGCGACCCCGATCGCATGAACAGATCTCCGCACGTCAGAGGCGAATGAGCGGGATTCAGGCGCTCACCAGGGTCACATACCTCATCGCGACGCCACTGCTCTAGGAGTGCGGAATTGGTGTGGCCTTCGTGACTGAGGGCGCCAGCGAGTTGGCGGAGCGTACGTAATTTAGATAACAAGTCGAAGTAGTCCGCGCCAGCGGCGAGCGCGGTGTCGACGGCGACTCTCTGGCGTAACAGCAGGATCCGCGTCAGGACATCAAGTTCAGACGCTCCCTCGTCAAGGGAGTTTTGGAACACGACCCGATCGAGATCGTAAACAGACTGAGTCGCCAATGCCTCAACTGCGCTCTCGAGATTGTCCTCCATTGCGCCGCGGATACTGCGCGTCAGTGAGAGACAGACTTGATGGGTAAAGACTCGCTGAAACGACGCGCATAACCTGGATTCTGACAGTCCGGCCTCGTCGGATACGATCTTCGCCGTGACCTCGAAATCCTGCCGTGGGATGTCTAGACGAGCCGCCAGATCACCGCGTAGAAGTTCGGGGTCCTCGTCTACACTCCGGGTGAGCATCACCACGTGGACCTTGGGCATCTTCGATTTGACGACATCCTGGAGGACTTGCTCGCCAAACGGCGTCGAAACACCCTCGATGGAGAACTCGCGATCCACTATTAGAAGCGTGCGCCTGTCGTCCGCCAAAGTGGGCCTTACCTCCGCCCAGCGTGTGGCCCCGACCTTGGTCACCATCTCCCCGCCGAACGACTGCAGAATCGATTCGATAGCCGCGTCGCTGTAGTCAGGAATCTGCGGAGGGACTCCCTCGCTAAGTCGTGCCTGTAACGCGACCAGAACCTCCGGTAACGTGATATCGGCTTCCTGGGCCTCCTCAAGCTGCGCAAGCCATTGATCGGTCGTCAACTCGGGACTCAGTGTGCGGCCGGCTATTTCGACGGTTAGCCCTCGCTGGACCGCGCGAGCGACGAGTTCCCGCAGGTCAATCTCGGTTACAGGACCGTCTCGCTGTCCTTTTGCATCGAAGAGATCATCCAACCAAACGACATGCTGTATGCCCGCCGCATCGGTAAGCTCTTTGAGGGTGGTCATGCGTTCTCGTCAGTCCGTGGCCACGCCCGACAGGTCTATAGCGAACCTGTACCGTCTGCCGTCGTCGTTGCGCGTCGACTGCAAGCGAATGTCGCTACCATCCTTCTTCAACAATTGGGAAACTATGAACAACCCTAGTCCGCTGCCGTACCCACGCGGTTTGTCCGTCACGAACGGCTCGAAAAGCGTATCCTCGAGGGCTTGTTTCACTCCCGGCCCGTTGTCCCATAGCGTGATTACTGGACTGTCGATCGATATTCTGATCGCGGGCCTGGACGTTTTCGATTGCTGGAGCCAATACTCGCTATTGCGCAGGATATTGTCGAAGACCTGCAGCAACCGTCCACGATTCATTACGACGGTGAAATCGTTTCGGACGGTCACCTTTGCGTCGATCTGGTGCCTCTCGTACTTCTCCTCGCGGAATTGCAATAGTTCTTGGAGGAAGGCCGCCATATCGACGCGCTGCTTCGTTTCCCTGGTGGCGCGTTGCATCGGATCGAGAAACGTCAGTTGCTTTCGGAGTGCGTGAACTGTCCCTCTAACCGATTCGATGTAGACGGCAATGTCTTCTGATTGCGACGATTTGGCCTTGGCCGCGATTTTTCGAGTTCGAGCGAGGAGATCATCAAGCAACATGCGGACATCGTGCGCAAGTGCCTGAGCGACGAGACCGATTGCGACGAAATCGATAAGTTCGTCATTTTGATTCTTGAGTCGCTCAAGACGATCGACGACTGCCTCGCCAACGCGGCTCTGATTTTCGAAGTCGTCAGACACAGCGACGACGTCATCGGCGGCTTTTTCCCAAGTGGCGACGGCGCGCGTGAGGCGTGTCTCCACTGCCGCCAGTGCTTGGCGCGAAACCTTGTCAAGCGCTGGAAGTCGCGCAGCAGCTTGAAGATCAGTTTTTAGCTGTAAAAAAGACTCTCGGCGAAGGCCCTCAGACCGCTTGATCGAAACGGAACGCGCCGCGGCGGCACTACCCAGGCGCTTGAGGGCATCGACGGCGTCTGCCTCTTTGAACGCCGCTGGCAACTTCGCGTCGGCCGCCTTCTTCTCGCTTCGAAAGTTGTTGAACTCACGCCGCAGGTCCGTCAGGGTGTCATTCGCGAACCCGACGAACGTTTCTACGATTTGCTCGAACCCTCTCGACGCGGGATTCTCGAGAAATCCCTCTCGGTCCGACTTCTCAATTAGGGATTGATTGTCCGCGGCAGATATCGCGACGAATCCCACGGTGTTATTTGGCTTCAGGCCGTAGTAGCTGCGGCCCGAGGTCCAGCTCTCTCCAAGTCCAAGCCAATCGTGGGCGGCTCGAATCGCGAAGCCATCGCGATAGATCGAAACACCCGCTAACCTTTTCACAAAATTGCGGTAGTCTCCGAGCGAGGAGAACAGCTCGGATTGCTTGTCCTGCATCGTATCGAGATCGAAGGCATCGAGTTCGCCGTCGAATGGCCCAGGATCTTCGACGGGCGGCTGCCCGGCCTTGTGTCGGGCTGCCATCTCCTCACGGCTCCAAGACTTGTCGACCTCTAAGTACCAGGGCGCTTTCGCATCGTGAACCTGCAGTGCCTTGCCGTGCTTCGAACCAGCTAGAAACTGAAGAAGCGCCTTCCCGCCGTCCTGCTGCACGTGACGCTCAAATGCATGCTCGTCCGAATTAAACAGGGCGAGCTTTACTCGTCCTCTACAGGAAAGCCCCTTTGGTCCCCACTTAAATGAGAAGTGGGTCGTAGCGGTCTCTCTGAGCTTTGCTGCCACGAATTCTGGTTTCAGAGGCGTCCCATTGAGTTCGCCGGTCACTCGAAAATCTGGGACGCGTCTGAAGGGAGAGATCAGTTTCGACAACGCCCCTTGCAGATTCGCTGCACTCAGACTGCGTTGCCAGTATTCGACGTCGCGCAGGCTAGAAATAGTGAGATGCGTTCCTGTCCTTCCGATCGGATCGATCTCCTCGATATCAACCTCGATGTCGCTGAGGTTCGTTCCGGGCGCGAAATCGGACCAATCCAACCTTACGCTGTAGCCCGCCCTCTTCGTGGGGTACGTTTTAACGTCGACCACGTCGCCGAGCTTCATGGTGCTCAGACGGCCTAAACCCTTGTCGCCAAGCGGCGTGCGCCCCTTACCAGTCCTCTTCCCCGCCGCTTTAGCGACTCGCTTCAACGAGAGACTGATTCGCAGCCACCCGTTACGCAGCTGATCCTCCGTCATGCCGCTGCCGTTGTCTTCTACGCGGATAATTCCCGGCGCGTCTGAAGAAACGTCCTCACTCGACGTATCGATGAGCAAACGGACCCACTCAGCGTCAGCGTCATAGCTGTTCTTGATCAGCTCTAGAAGGGCTTGCTCCCCATCGGTCACCAATTCATCGCCAAGCTGGCGAATAACATTAGCGTCGATATTGACGGAGGCTTTCATGACCGAGAGCCGCTGGTGGGCCGGTTCTTCCGTAAAACGAGCACGCGTTCATGCTTGATCGTGTCCGACACCGAGTTGCGCGAGGCCATTCGTTTCGTTGGTATACGGCGCTCAATCGACGTTACGAATGAGCAGTCATAGCCGAGCAACAACTCTTTAAGAATGTCGTGCAGGGGTACTTCGCGGTTGCCGACGCGACGATTTCCGAGCGTCCATATCAAATATCCGTTCGGTCGCACCGAGAGCGCTGCTGACTCAAGTGCTTTGTCGAGGTCATTCACAAAGGACAGAACACGCGCCGCACGATCGCGCGGCTCTGTCGACAGCGCGTTGACCGTTTTACGAAGGGCTTTTGAGCGAGCCAAGACGCTTGCATACATCTTCTCGAGGACGCCGCGACGCCGGTACCCGCCGAGGCTCCGATTGTCGATCTCATACGTTGATCTGAGGCAATCAGAGCGAGACAGGCCCTCTTCGATATCGTCTAGGTCGATCCACTGAAGCGGCAGATATGCATTCTGCCCGTACGGAACGGTGGTGGTGTTGTCGCCGTAAGGGGGCGACGAGATCAATATGTCGTGCCGGCGGCTATCCGGCAGCGTGGAGTTGTGTAACTCCACCGTGAGCTTGCCAACATAGCGCCTCGGGCGCGACAGACGTTCGCGCGTCACCAACGATGAACAGAACTCTTCATGCGCATCAAGGTTTCGCTGCACGACTCGCTGAAATGTCTTTTGCGGCGAGCCAAGCCTTTCAATCTGCTCATCGGTTCGGATGTGAAGCTTGTAGGTCGATGTCCGTGAATTGCTGGACGTGCGGACGGTTTCCGCAAGTGCGACCCAGAAGAATCGTCGCGTCCGGACATCGCTGAGCCTTCGTATCGCCCGGCGAATCCGCGACAACTCGATGATCGCCGTTTCGGAAAACCATTTCCGCTTGTTCGCAAAGGCCGCTTCGTGCCTACGGGCCTTATCCTTGGCAATGGTTGACAGAAGTCCCGCGGCAGACTCTCGGAGCTCCGCGGCGTCGAAGACTTCAGACTTCGCACGGCAGAGGAGGATTGCCAGCGGATTAACGTCATAGGCAGTGACGCTGAGCCCTTCGCACATCCCTTCGACGACGAGCGTCCCGGAGCCTGCGAAGGGATCGACGAGTTCGCGGATGGTGCTCTGGAGCCGAAGGACTGTCTGCAGCAAAACGCGCTGCATCGACGGCACCATCATTGCCGGATATTGATAATACGAATGTGCCTCGATGCGTCCCGTCGCGTCGCGAAACTCCCAGTAGTCGGAGTCTTTGCGGTTTAGCGCGGCAACAGCTCGGCGTAGTCTGTTGTCGACGTTCGGCAACGTCGGCGCGGCCCTCGACGGGACCTTTCGCGCGGCTAAGTGTGGGCGTGTCGGGATTCTCGTCGAGACCGCGGCTAGTCGGCGCATTATTCTCCGAGCCCCGACTTCTTATCGGCCGGAGATGAGCGCGACCCGCCCTCCGGATCTAAATCGCGATCCCGAGTTGATCGCATTGCGGCACGGGGACGCCCGCCCTTACGCCCGTTTTTTCTCGCAGCCTCGCTCTTCGGAGGGGTTTTAGCCTTCCCCCCCTTGCGACCCAACTCCACTGCGTGCGGGTTTTTTGCGACCAAGTGTCGCAACTATAAGCTAACCGCTTGGGTTTTGCATCTGTTGCGTCTGGATGCGCAGATTTCCCGAGCACTTCGCCCTGGGGGCTTGCGCTACCGTTCCGTGCGTCTCGGGGAACCGGAGTGGCAGGCCGACTGGCTGGTGGTCGACAGGAGGTGGCCGACGGGCTCGCGGCCGTAACGTAGGGCGTGCGCGACCTTGGCTTGAAGATCGCGATCGCTCCATGGAGGCTGACAACGCTCGTTCCATTGCCTCAGGGCAGCCATCGCAGAGCCCTCGTCAAGGTCAAATCCCCGGACAATCCGGCAGCACACTCGAAAGGTGTGGAGGTCGCCATGCTGTCCTGAGATGGCTGGAGGCACCTTCGTCAAGTAAAGGCGAGCTCGCTCGGTCGCGGCCATATCGCGATGCCACGTTCGGGGAATGCTCGGACGATTGACGACAGTGGCCGCCGGCGGTGGCGGGAATGAGTCTGGGGTGAACCGACTGTCAGCATCTCGGTAGGTGACGGTGATCAGGTGTGAGCGCTCGCGCTTGTGGTTCTGATACCCGGCGACACGCGTGGTTTGCGAACATGACGTTGCGGCCACATCGGTTCCGAGCTCGCGAGCCAAGTGCTTCTGGAGCAGCTCGGCCCCTTCTGCCGAGAATCCCTGGACCCGCCAGAAGAAATGCATTCGACCAGGTGATGATTGCAACACGTACGAGGGCGTCGGTAGATCGGCGCGCCCCGAGATCGTCGCCAGGATCTCTGAACCGTCCTCGTCCGCCTCGAGGAAGATGTGTCGGACGGCTGCGATAGCGTCCTTGGTCCTCGTGCGCTGGGCCTCGCGCACAGCATTGACGCTCACGTAGACGTTGAAGCGGTGGGCGTTCATTGCCCGCAGCCAGGCGTGCACCTTCGGTTGAAGGAAGAGCGACAGCGGACCGACGCGCTGCAGCGTCTGACCCGTCTCGTAAGACTTCAGGAACAGCGCGATCCAGTCGTCAGGCTCGTACGCCGTGCGGAGGAAACGTAACGCGGCTTCGGTATCGACGATCATGATCACCTCCAACGCTGCCGGTCACTTTCTAGGCCGGCGGTAGGAGCCTGGGGATGCCTGCGCGGAGCCGGGGTCAAGGCCGGAGCCCGCGAGGGTCGCCGCCGGTGCGGCGAGCCTTGACGCCGGCGAGCACAGCGCTCACGCTGCGTGATCGCCGGCCTAGAGCCGACCTTCAGGAAGACACGATCCAGTCGTCGGGGACGAAGGCGGTCTGCGGGAAGGGACGGCCTTCGCCTGACTATGCACTGGCATTGCTCGTCTCAGTTCTTTGTCAGCACGACGTTCCCGTCGAAGCCGATCTGGCAGTCAACCCCGTGGAAGCTGGCTTCGATCCGGTTGGACTGAGCCGTGCCCAGGCTCCCCAAGGTGCCTCGGCAGCCTCGTGGAGACGAGTAGTCGCCTTGAGTGCTGATCTGCGTCGGCGCTGTCGCGGCCGGTGCCAGCGCGGTGGCCAACTGCATGGTGATTGGCAGCCACGGATGCTCCGACCGGACCGTCGCGGTGAAGCTCTGCATGTTGGTTTGCGGAACGACCACGAACGTCCATGTCGTGGCGCCGCTGCTTGCGGCTTCGCCGGCTGGTTGGATAGTCACCGTGCCGCTCCACGTGCCGGCCAGGAACGACGTCGGCGACGGCGCGGTCGGCGCGCGGCCGTCGCCACATCCTGAAAGGGCCAGCAAGCTGGCAGCAAGAGCCAGGAGCGCGGGCGTGAAGTGTCTCAAGGGTGTCCTCCTTCCGGGTACAGCGTGGTCAGCGCAAACGCGTCGGCCTTGGGGTCGTATCCCCGGATGGCGACGAGCTGAGTGACTCGGCGTCGCCCGTCCTCGCGGGCGATGTGCGCCACCAGGTGAATGGCCAGCGCAATGGCTTCGCGCGTACTGGCATGCGGCAGGCCGACATTGGCCGTGAGGACGCAGTGAGCGAAGCGCGTGAGCGCCTGCTCAGCAGAGTTCGCGTGCAGGGTGCTCAGACTGCCGAGATGCCCGGTATTGAGCGCCTGCAGGAGGTCGAACGCTTCAGGGCCACGAACCTCGCCGACGAGGATGCGGTCGGGACGATGTCGAAGGGTGGCGCGCAAGAGTTCCGCGATGGTGACGGCCGGCAGGGCGACTTCCTGTCCGAGGGGCACCTGCGCCCTGCGCGCCTCGAACCGAACGAGGTTGGGTTTGTCGACCACGATCTCGGACGTCTCCTCGATGAGAATGATCCGGTCCTGGTCTGGAATGGTCGCCGCGAGCGCATTGAGCAGCGTGGTCTTGCCCGTGCCGGTTCCACCGGAGATCAAGACGTTTCGCTGCGACCGGACCGCGCTCGTGAGCGTGGCCGCAAGATCCGCCGTGAGTGTTCCCAGATCGACGAGCTCTTCGAGCGTGTAGCGGTGCGTGAATTTCCGGATCGTGAGGGTCGGCCCATTCACCGAACACGGAGGGAACATTGCGGCCACTCTGGAGCCGTCTTCCAGACGAGCATCAAGGATCGGTTGTGCCTCGGACACCTCGTCGCCGCAGGTCCGGGCAATGTTCTTGATAGCGACCTTCAGATTGCGCTCCTCCAGGACGAGCCCGTGGACCTCCTCCAACATGCCGGCGCGTTCGACAAAGACGTGACGCCCGCCGCAGTTCACCATCACTTCAGTGACGCTCGGATCGAGTAGCAGATGCTCGAGAGGTTTCACGAACGGCAAGATGCGCGCGAAACTGCTCACAACGTGCCCCGCGCGACGTGGTCGAAGTAGCTGGTCTGCACGTCGAGGTAGTGCGGTTTCAGGTAGCAGTACGTCGGGGGCTTCGGGTTGAGCCCGTCGTACGGCAGGACGATGGCTTGCGCGTTCTGCAGTTCGCCAAAGATCTTCGGTTGGAATACGTAGTCCATCTGGAAGGCGTAGTGCTTGCTCGCTGTCACGGTTGACTTGGGCGCCGCCGCGCGGCCTGTCAGGAGCGAAACGCGGGCATCCTGGCCCGCCTCCGTGAGCTGGTATGACGGCTTGAGGCGCTCGACCCGGCCGCACAGTTCGGCTGCGACATGCGCCGTGAACTCGTCGGACGTGGCCAGGAAGATCTTCGTCCGGAAGCACTGGAGCAATGTGCGCCAGGACTCTTCACCGTGGACGGCTGATCGCAACGAGCTGATGCTCTGCGTCGCGACAATGGGAATCAGTCTGGCCTGACGGCTCAATGCGAAGGTGCGTTCATCGCCAGACGGGTCTGTGTCTCCAGTCGTCGCGAACGCGTGGTACTCGTCACACAGGAACAGGAGATCCCGCCACGGCCGTTCCGGTTCGGCGGAGATCCGAGGGATGCGGGACAAGACCGCGCGCTGGAAGTCGAGTTTCAACATCACACCCAGGGCGCGCGCCAGCCCCGGATTCAGGCCGACCGGAAAGTTCAGCGCCAGTACCTTTCCGCTCTCCAATAACTGGTCCAGGGGCGGGAGCGGCGTGCCGTGCTTCTGGCCGACTTTCGGAGGATCGGTGTACGCCGACTTCGGCGGACAGAACGCGCGACCGACGGCGGGGTTGTCGTCGAAGAGAGAGAGGAACACGACGATGCCTTCGACGATGGAGGACCGGAGGCGCGGTTCGAGGCGAATCCAGTTGCTGTAGTACCAGCGCTTGACCGCGGCCAGTTGCAGCTGGCGATCCGCCCATCCTGCGTCCGGTACGACGCGGTCAACGGTGTATGCAATGCCTCCCTCGTTCAGGAAGGCAGTCAGTTCGTCATTCTGAGCATGTTCGAACTGGTCACCTGCCGTCGATGTCCAGTTCGGCCAGAGACTGCCGGCGAGGCTCAGATGGTAGTCGTGAGCCGCGACACGAACGCGCGGTGCTGCCTCTGCGAACATCTGCTCGCCGCGTTGCAGATCCCGCTCGATCAAGCTCTCGTCGATCGCGTAGTGATAAATCTCGGACAACGTCGTGTATCCATCGACGACCTTCCGCAGCAGGATCAGGAACTTCACGAGGTCCGTGTACGCCTGCTGCCAGAAGGGTTCTTTGCCACGGCCGTACAGGTTGTTGAGGAGCGTCGCGATCGAGTACGCCAAGGCGTACGGTTCGAGATCGTTGTGCAGAGGGTTGTAGCAGTACGGTGAGTCGAGCCCGATCTCGACGTAGTCGTCAGCGCGACGATGCCGAGCGAGCATGTTCCGGACCTGTATACAGAAGTCGCCTTTTACCTCGAGGACCAGGCCGCCGATCTTCTCGTCGCGTGAGGATGCGCGCCACGCCAGAAGCTGGTCAACATACGGGTACATGCACGCGGACGTCTTCCCGGAGCCGACGGCGCCCAGAATCATGATGCCGGTATGTAACCCCCGTCGCGGAATCGTGAGCCATGTCGGGTGCGCGAGACGCATGGGTTGCGTCGGGTGATGCTGCTCTCCGAGCACGAGAAAAGGCTCCTGCCGCGCGGAGGGCTTGGGATAGGCCGGGAGCGGCCCGTATCCAACGCGCTTCTCCATGCGCATCACCGCCACATACAGCAGCGCGCTGACGACGGTGAGGCCGATCAGCGGCGTGCTGAACCAGAGCGTCGCGTACAGGTAGGCAAGCCCGTCAAACAGCCAGGGCTTCCGCGCGTCGATCACGGCCAGGAAGGCGTTCCCGCTCGGGAACGGCCACTGGTGGAGACCCACGACGCCAATGGCGGCGGCCAACCCGAGATTGATGGGCGCGCGGAACTCCAGTGCGCGACGCATTGCCATGGTCCCCGTTACCGCTCCGCTCCGGCGGCGACGGACGCCGCGTGCGGGCGGCTTTGAGATGATGGCGAGAACGATCGCGCCCGGCCATTCGAACGGCTGCCTGGCTTGGGCACATGCGAGCCGGGATGTTCGGTGCGCCAGGCCTGAAAGTCCCGGTCTTTGGCGAGCACCGTTTCGACGAGCTGATTGAGCACGTACTCGGTCGACTCGCCGATGAACGAGGCGTACGAGAACAGCGTCTCGTTGTTCTCTCGATAGAGCCGCGTGATGTGGCGGACGAGATGCTTCTGGGTTGTGCGCGGTTTGATGGCTGGCATGGACTCCTCCTCTTCAATCAGTTGGACGTGAGGTTCCGACGCGCAACGCGCGTCGGAACCGAAACCGGTAGCTGCGTTCGTCCTGTCATCTCGTCGGTGTCCGGCGGTCTGGCAGAGCGGGCAGGAGCGACCGCCCCCGTGCGCGCCGCGGTGAGCCGCTTGATC
>JBEBGB010000204.1:0-8373 GCA_040081675.1 Vicinamibacterales bacterium | reverse complement strand
CCAAGGGATTGCTGATCGTGCGCAGTCGATAGGCGATGGGCGGTCGGCTTCGGGCTTGGAGCCAAGGCCAGTCGGCAGCCCTCTCCGCCATTCAATCAGCTGAACGTGTCCGAAAATGGCGAGCGCTCCGCACCGGGGTCGCCTAGCCTGTCCTCATCCACCAATCGGGTGGCGAATGTTCCTGGAGACTTGATATGGCATCAATCCGACGGGAAGTCGTACTTGCTGTTGCGTCAGACACATTGTGGGATGCGGTTCGTGACGTCGGTGCACTCGACACGCGGCTTGTGGCTGGCTTCGTGACGGCCTGCCGAATGGACGGCGATGCGAGAGTGGTCACCTTCTCCAACGGGATGGTCGCCCGTGAGGTGATTGTCGACATCGACGAACAAGAGCGTCGCCTGGTGTGGGCGTCTGTCGGCGGGCGGCTCACACATCACAATGCGTCAGTGCAGGTCTTTGCCGAGGCCGAAGACAGGTGTCGCTTGGCCTGGATCGCGGACTTCTTGCCGAACGAATTCGAGCCTGCCATAGCGGGCATGATTGAACAGGGTCTGGTCGCGATGAAGGAAACCGTCGAGAGGGCCAGACGCGTCGTCTGAGCCGCGCGCCAGACCGCGGCAACGGCTATTCTAGCCAGGCGCCACGGCGTGCGCTGGCGCTCGCCCGGTGATCGGATACTCGCGGACACTCATGCCAACCGTTCTGACTGCCGTTTTCACCGCTGTCGTGATCCTGCTTGCCGGCAACGTGCCGTGGGCAGGGTTTGGACCGATCAGCGGCCTCGGCGCCAGAAACCTCCTCGTCGGAACGGCGGTGCCGTGGGCCATCTTGCCGATGTCGCTCTACCTCTGGGCGTATTGGCGATTCATTGGCGGTGCGTGGGGACCACCGAGCAATCGTGACGCACGACGCGCGAATCTGCGGGCCAACAGTCTCTCGACGCGCGTGTGGGGTGCATCCCTTGCGGCCGGCGTCCTGGGCTTCGCTGCGACGCTGGCGCTTCTAGCAGTTGCCGCGCGGCTCGTGGAATTGCCCTCGTCCGCACCGATCGTGACGCCTCCCGAGATGCCGGTCCTTACCGCGTTCCTCTTGCTCGCCATGCAATCGATCGTTGCTGGAGTGAGCGAAGAAGCGGCGTTCCGCGGGTACATGCAGAGCATCATCGAGAGGAGACGTGGCGCCATCGTGGCCATCACTCTCAACGGTGTCCTCTTCGGGTTGCTGCACTTCGGCAATCATCCGGCGGACGTGCTCCTGATGCTGCCGTACTACATCGTGGTGTCAGCTGTGTACGGCGGGCTGACGTGGGCGGCGGACTCAATTCTCCCGGCTGTCGTGCTGCACTGCGTGGGTGACATTGTTGTGCTCACGCGGTGGTGGGCCACCGGCGTGCCGGAGTGGCAGGTCTCGGCGATGCAGCAACCGCTAGTATGGGGACGCGGCATCGACTCGTCGTTCCTGGTGACGGGGGTTGCGTCGCTGGTGCTGGTCCTGTTGACGGCTCTCGCGTACAAGGCCGTGCACACGCTACGCGTGCGGACGCTGCCGGCTGGCGGCGCTGTCTCGGAGGCATGAACCCCGCTGGTTCCAGAGCGCGAGTGCGTTGCGTAACCATGTGACTCGAGCGACCGTGCACGGCGGAGAACTCCCATGTCATTGCATCTGCTCTTGAAAGACGACCGGGCATCGAACCGGACCATAGTTCGCACCTCGGAATTGGAGCGTCGCGATTCCTTCAGTGCCATCCGCTGCCCACACTGCGAGTGGCGTCCATCGAAGTCCAGCCGGTGGTGCTGCGATCCAACTCGCACACCGGAGCCCCCATTCAAGGGGTGCAAGACGGTCTGGAACACGTTTGCGACAAGGGGACGGTGTCCAGGCTGCAGTCACCAGTGGATGTGGACGACGTGTCACCGGTGCGGTGAGTGCTCGCTACACGAGGATTGGTATGTCGAGGGAGGCGAGCAGTGAGACCGGGAAGGGCCGCGGTGCAGCAATCACATCATGCGGGGCTTCGGCTGCTCTCGGTGGTCTTCGCTGCGTTGCCGTTCGCGTTCGCGCTGATTCGTGCTTTCCAGACCGGCGACGACCTGCGCTATCTGTGGGTCGCGATTGCTGGCGTGTGCGGAGCGGTCGCCGCGGTCTGGGTCGCCGGGCCCGACGACACCGGCCCGAAGGCAGCACGTGTGCTGCTGGCTGTGGTGTTCGCCGTGGCCACGCTGCTGGGTGTGCTGACAGCGGTGCTCCTCGGGACAAAGCTGGGCCCAGCCGTCATCCTGGTCGGCGCCGCATTTGGATGCTGTTTCGCGGTCGGTGCGGCGCTCTACATGCGTGCGAGCCGTCGCACAGTCTGACGCACCGGCGCGTCCAATGCGCGCAGCATCCATTTGCCGCGCACGAGCGACCAGTGGGATGATGTGCCGCCTGGGCTGGCGACGCTGCTGAAGGCCCGCGACATCCGCACAACTCGAGAGGAGAGGGTTTCATGAAGTTCACTTCGGCCGTGCTTGCCGGTTTGCTGCTCGTTGCCGGCGTGACGACACACGCGGCAGGCGAGAGTGTCTTGTTCATCGGCAACAGTTTCACGTTCGGCTCCGGGTCTGCGGTGCGCTTCTATCGCGCGAACACCGTGACGGATTTGAACAACGAGGGCATCGGCGGCGTGCCCGCACTTTTCAAGTCGCTGACGGATCAGGCCGGCTTCGACTATGAGGTTGCGCTCGAAACGCGTGGCGGCGTGGGCCTGGACTTCCATCTCGAGAACAAGCTGGGTGCCATCGGCAAGCGCGGTTGGGACAAGGTCGTCATGCACGGGTACAGCACGCTCGATGCCGACAAACCGCGCGATCCAGCCAAGCTGATCGCGACCACGAAGCAGATGGCCGACTTCCTTCGCGGTCGCAATCCGAAGGTCGAGCTCTTTCCGATGGCCACGTGGTCCCGTGCAGACCAGACGTATCCGGCCAAAGGCGCCTGGATGGGTCAACCAATCGAAGCCATGGCGCGCGACATCCGCGTGGCCTACGACAAGGCGGCGGCTGGCGCCGGGGTCAAGATGGTCATTCCCGTCGGCGAGGCGTTCACGCGCGCGATTCAGGCTGGTGTGGCCGACCCGAACCCCTACGACGGCATCGATGCTGGCAAGCTGAATCTGTGGACCTACGACAATTACCACGCGAGTACCTACGGCTACTACCTCGAAGCGCTCACCATCTTTGGCAGCATTACCGGCCGTGACCCGCGTTCGCTTGGTCAGAACGAGTGCTCGGCCTACGAACTGGGGCTGTCGAGGGACGAAGCGAAGGCACTGCAGCAAGTCGCGTTCGACCAGTTGGCGGCGTCAGGGACGGTGACCGCGGCTCCGCTGACTATTCCGAAGGGTGTGAATCCCGAGCACTGCGCTGTCGCCCGATAGCGTCTGCGCACACGACCGCGCTGCAACACAGTGAACACGGTCGACTATCTGGACCGGTGGCGGGCCGCGGGTTTCATCACCGCGACACAGCACTCGGCGATTTCCGGCATCGTGCGCAAGCAGCGGATGTCGGTCTTCGTCGAGCTGAACGCGCTGCTCTACTTCGGGGTCCTGGCATTTGCTGGCGGTCTTGCCTGGACCGCGCGTGTCTACGCCGACAGATGGGGCGACGCGGCGATCCTGGTTCCGGCGACTGCGGTGCTTGCAGCAAGCCTGTTCTACTGCTTTTCCCGCGTGGGCCCGTACTCGCCTGCCAAGGTCGAGACGCCGAGCTTCGTCTTCGACTACGTCCTCTATCTCGCCTGTCTCGTCTTCGCCGTTGAACTTGGCTACGTCGAGTACCGCTTCGAGCTGCTGCAGGCGCAGTGGGACAACTACCTGCTGGGCTCGTCAGTTCTGTTCTTTGCTGCAGCCTACCGATTCGACAATCGCTTCGTTCTGTCGTTGGCCATAGCCACCCTCGGGGGGTGGTTCGGCGTCCGGCTCTCCAGCCTCGGTTTGTTTGGCAACGACATGTTGCCGGCATCCGCGCTGACCTACGGCCTGATCGTCGCGGTGCTCGGTGTGTGGCTCTACAACGCTTCCATCAAGCAACACTTCCTCGACACGTACTTCCACGTGGCAACCAACGTGGTGCTCGGCGCCCTCGTTGTCGGAGCCGCGCAGGGCAGCGCCAGATCGGTGTGGCTGGCCGGACTGGTCGTCGGCGCCGCTGCGGCCGTCGCGAACGGCATTCGCCTTCGGCGCTTCGTGTTCGTCGTGTACGGCGTCGGGTACGGCTCTATCGGCGTGAGCAGCGAGTGGCTTCGCCATGTGCGCGGCGAGACAGCGGTCCTCCTGTACTTCGTGGTTTCCGGCGTGATCGTGGTTGTCGGTCTCTTCGCGCTGTCGCGCAGATTCGGACGAGACGCATGAGACGGTACACAGCGGAGGACGAGGACCGAATCCGACTGCAGGCACGGGTTCGCGACTGGGTGCGCACGGGCCTTCTTCGCCCAGAACAGGCGGAGCAGCTCCGATCGGGGCTACAAGTTGGCCTTCGCCGGACAGGCGTGATGCTCCGGGTCGGGCTGGCACTGTTCACATTCGTGATCGTCGGCGCCTCGGTGGGACTGATGTTCCTCCTTCTCGATCTGCGCGACGAGATTCCCGTCGGGACCACGCTTGCCGCGATGGGCGCCTTGAGTCTGGTTGCCGCCAATGCCCTGGTCGCTCGATTTCGACTGTATCGGCACGGTGTCGAAGAAGCGCTGTCTATCAGCGGCGCGGTGCTTCTCGGGGTTGCGGCCGTCGTGCTCGGCTTCGGTATCTCCGGCACCCAGAATGCAGACCTGTATGTTGCCGCCGGTCTCGTCGTGTCCGCACTCACGGGTATCGGTATCTATCTGCGGTTTGGCTTCCAGTACGCCGGTGTCGGGGCACTGGTGCTGGCCGCGATCTCGCCGCTGCCGCTTGGCAGTCTGTCCAGTTCCTGGAAGCACCTGCTGGCCGCTGGCATCTCAGGCATCGCGCTCGCTGCAGCCAACGTGACGGGTCAGCAGGTCTCAGAGGAGCGCTTCCAGGATGACGCCGGGGTGTTTCGCGCTGCGGCGTTGGTCTGCGCGTATCTGTCGCTCAACGTGTATGCGATCGGAGGGCTGTCGATGCTCTTCGGTTCGACGATCGAGCCGTGGTTCATCCGGTCCACCTATGCAGCAACGTGGGTCTTGCCGGTCCTCGGACTCCATGCCGGCGTCCGCATCCGCGACCGGCGGCTTATCGAGGTGTCGCTCGCCCTTGCCGTCGTCACGCTCGTTACGAACAAGTCGTACCTGGGTTTGGCCAGACAGCCGTGGGACCCCATGCTGCTCGGCATCCTGCTCGTCGGCGTTGCGATTGTCGTGCGGCGTTGGCTGGCGGCTGGTACCGGCGGCGCTCGGGCCGGATACACGGCGGTCCAGCTACTGGAGAGCGAGAGTCGAGCGATTCAAGTGGCAGGCATGGCCTCGGCGACGGTGCATCCAGGGCCGATCGGCGAATCGTCGCCGACCCACACCGAGTTCAGCGGCGGACGATCAGGCGGAGCGGGAGGCGGTGGAGAGTTTTAGAGCAGTTCTCAGTTCTGAGTAGCAAGTTCTGAGTCGGCCTGCGCCTCATCACTCGAAACTCACGACTCAAAACTACGCTAAATGGAAATGCAATCGCTATAGCTGGCCAGGCGCCCGTGTCAGGCAAGCATCTGGTCGACGACCGTCAGCGCGCGATCGATCGTCGCAAATCCTTCGCGCAGTTCCGCCTCGTTGATGCACAGCGGCGGGTTCGTGAAGAACGTGTTCCAGCGAACGAGCGTAAAGAGCCCGCCGGCGCGGAATTCCTTGTTGAGGGCGGCCATGTGAGGGGAGGTGCCATTGAAGGGCGCCAGCGGCTCCATCGTCTCTCGACTCTTGACCAGCTCGAAAATGCCGAACAGTCCGATGTTTCGCGTGACGCCGACGCACGAATGCTTCTCGGTCATGTCCTGCATGAGCGCGGTCATCAGCGCTCCCATGTGCCTGGTGTTCTCGAGGAGATCGTCCTCTTCATAGACGGCGATGGTAGCCAGCGCCGTTGCGCATCCCACCGGATGATTACCGTAGGTGAGGCCGCCGTAGAACACCTTGTCCTTGAAGTGGTCCGCGATCCTCTGCCTCATGCCGACGGCGCCGAGCGGCACGTACGCGCTCGTCAGCCCCTTGGCCATGGTGATGAGGTCAGGAACGACGTTCCAATGCTCGATCGCGAACCAGCGGCCGGTTCGACCAAAGCCGGCCATCACTTCGTCTGCGATCATCAGGATTCCGTACTTGTCGCAGAGGGCTCGCACGCCCTCCATATAACCCGTCGGCGGAATCAGAATGCCGTTCGTGCCAGTGACCGTCTCGAGAATGAACGCCGCGATCGTGTGCGACCCTTCGAGCTGAATCACTTCTTCGATCATGGCCAGCGAGGTCGCCGCATCGTCCCACCCGCGTTGAACGCCGTGATACGGGTCGAGCACGCGGACGACACCGGGAATGCCGGGTTCGTTCGCCCAGCGCCGCGGGTCGCCGGTGAGCGTCATGCCGGCCGCCGTCGCGCCGTGATACGAGCGATAGCGCGCCAGAATCTTGTGGCGTCCGGTGTAGAGGCGCGCCAGCTTCACCGCGTTCTCAACGGCCTCCGCGCCGCCATTGGTGAAGAAGAAGACGTCGATATCGCCAGGCGCCAGTTCGGCCAGCTTGGCGCCCAGGCGGGCGCGCGGTTCAGTGGCCAGCATCGGGTTCACGTACTGCAGCTTCTTCGCCTGCTCATACATCGCCTCGATGACGCGCTCATCACCATGCCCAATGTTCACGGCCATCAACTGACTGTTGAAGTCGAGAAAGCGTCGACCATCGGGCGTGAAGAAGTAGCAACCCTTGGCGTGGCTGACCGGAAGGGGGTCGACCGCGCCTTGCGCCGACCACTCGAAGATGGTGTGCTTCTTCGAGAGCTCGACGATCTCCTGAGACGTCAGCGGAGCAGCGATGTGCGGGACAGCCATGATGGTTTGCACGGTATCGCCGGAGCGGCGCGAGTGTCAACGCCCGTGCAGTGCATGTCGTGACCCGCTAAGGCAGATGGAGATGGAGACCAGGAATGTCGCGAAAGTCGTCCTGATTGAGCGTCCACAGGCTGGCGTCCTTGGTCATCGCACAGGCCGCGATGGCTATGTCAAGCTCACGACCCCGGGGTCGCCTTACTTTTTGATACACATCCGCCGCGACGCGCGCCTCCGGTTCCCCGAAGCCCGCGACCACGTCCGGTCCCAGGAGCACCGCCACGAGCGCGGGGACGGCGGCAATCTGAGATTTCAGATCTTGGATTTCAGATTTCAGATCGCGTTCCTGACTTCTAGCCGTCGCGACATGAAATCTTCAATCTGAGATCTTAGATTTTAGATCTCAGATCTTGGCTGTCCTGACTTCTGGCGTGCCTTCCGCGAGCGTCTGTTCGAGCTTGGGTAGGGCGGGCAGACCAAGAATCTGACGCAATTCGTCGCCTTCCATCACTTCCACGGCGAGGAGACGCTTGGCGATCGTGTCGACTTGCTCGCGTCGCTCCGTGAGGATGTCGTGCGCCCGAACGTGGGCCTCCGAAATAATGCGTTTGATCTCGGTATCGATCTTGAGCGCGGTGTCCTCTGAGTACAGGCCGCGTTCCTGCGGCATGGCGATGTCGAGAAATTTCGGTCGCTTGTTGCCGTCGTAATTGATCAGGCCGAGCGCGTCGCTCATGCCGTACTCGGTGACCATGGCGCGGGCGATGTCGGTGGCGCGCAGCAGATCATTCTGCGCCCCGGTCGTGATCTCGCCGAAGGCAATCTCCTCGGCCGTGCGCCCGCCGAGCAGTACCGCTAGCTCGCCCAGCAGCTGCGTGCGCGTCGAGAGGTAACGCTCCTCGGTGGGGAGGTGCAGCGTGTAACCAAGCACGCCAAAGCCCCGCCCGACGATCGAGATCTTGTGCACGGGATACTGGGTCGCGACCACCGAGGCGACGACGGCGTGTCCTGTCTCGTGGTAGGCGATGGTCTCGCGGTCCTTCTCGCTCATGACGCGCTTGCGCTCGAGTCCCGCGACGAGCCGCTCGATCGCATTCTCGAACTCCTGGGGTCCCACCTCGGTCTTGTCACCTCGCGCCGCCAGCAGCGCGGCTTCGTTAACCAGGTTCGCGAGATCGGCGCCCGCGAATCCTGCCGTCCGTGCTGCCACGAGCTTCATATCGACGCCCGGCGCCACTTTCACACCCTTGATGTGGATCCGCAGGATCTCCTCACGCCCCTTCACGTCGGGCTTGTCGACCAGGACCTGACGGTCGAAGCGGCCAGGTCGCAGAAGCGCGGGGTCGAGCACCTCGGG
>JBEBGB010000894.1:0-2136 GCA_040081675.1 Vicinamibacterales bacterium | reverse complement strand
GCCCACGACGTGTGACAACCCCGGCCAGGAGGACAGATGAGTGATCAGCCCGCAGCCCCAATGCGAAGACGCGACCTGCTCCGGCTAATTGGCGGTCTGGCCGGCAGCTCCGTCATGTACCAGGCCATGGGCACGCTGGGCCTGAACGCCGAGTCCAGCTACACGGGCCCGATCAAACTCGATGGCAATTCGAGAGGTGCATCGGTTCTCATCCTCGGTGCTGGACTCGCGGGCCTGGTTGCGGCGCTCGAACTCCGCAAGGCCGGCTACACGGTGCAGATTCTCGAATATCAGAAGCGGGCCGGCGGGCGCTGCTGGACGATTCGCGGCGGCGATACGTACACGGAACTGGGCGGCGCGTCGCAGACGTGCGAGTTCGACAAGGACCTGTATCTCAACCCGGGTCCATGGCGCATCCCCTCCCACCATCACGGCGTGATGGACTACTGCCGCCAGCTGGGCGTCGCGCTCGAACCCTTCATGCAGGTGAATCAGAACGCCTACTACCATGCGAAAAGTGCGTTCAGTGGAAAACCTCAGCGCTTCCGCCACCTGAAGGCAGACTTTCAGGGCGGCATCACTGAACTGCTGGCCAAGGCGACGAGCCTGGGAAAGCTCGACGAAGCCGTGAGCGCCGGCGACAAAGAACTCCTGCTGCAGGCGCTGCGCAACTGGGGTGCGCTCGACGCCAACTACAAGTACACGAAGAGCCAGGCTGCGAGCGACCGTCGCGGGTACGAGAAGGATCCAGGCGGCGGCCTGAACGCCGAGCCGACAGACTCCGAGCCACTCCCGTTCAAGACCATTCTGCAATCCGGCATCTGGCAGCGGCTGGCAGACGGCGATCAGTATTACCACCACAACGCAATGTTCCAGCCGGTCGGCGGCATGGACATGATTGCCGCGGGGTTCGTTCGCCAGGTCGGCAACGTGATCCGCTTCAACACGAAGGTCACCGAGATCAAGCAGGACGAGAAAGGCGTGACCGTCAGTTACGTGGATGCCACCAACGGCGGCAGTCCGGGTACGGCGAAGGCCGATTGGTGCCTGTGCACGCTGCCACTCACGGTTCTCGGTCAACTGCCGATCAATGTGAGCCAGCCGATGGCGAAGGCGATCGCCGCCGTGCCGTACAGTCCATCCTTCAAGGTGGGTCTGCAGTTCAAGCGTCGCTTCTGGGAGCAGGACGAGACCATTTACGGCGGCATCAGCTACACGGACCTGCCGATCAGTCAGATCGGCTATCCGAGCAGTCGCTTCGGAGACGCAGGGAAAGGCGTGCTGCTGGGCGGTTATGCATTTGGCGTCCATGCCTACGAGTTCGCGTCCCTCACGCCAAAGGAGCGCGTCGCGAAGGCCGTCGAGTACGGCGCCCAGATTCACCCGCAGTACAAGACCGAATTCGAGACCGGTGTCTCAGTGGCCTGGCACCGCGTCCCCTGGAACCTTGGCTGCTCGGGCGCGTGGACCGAGGCGATGCGCGCGACACACTACAAGAACCTGTGCGCGATCGATGGACGCATCGTGCTGGCCGGCGAGCACGCGTCGTATATCCCAGCGTGGCAGGAAGGCGCGATCCTGTCGTCACTCGATGCCATCACACGGTTGCATCGCCGTGTCGTCTCCACATAACACCACGCCCACATGATCAGCAGAGCCAGCGGATCGCCGCAGATGGAGATCACATGTCCCCGACGTCGTTGAACGCACTCATGGCACGACCGCGCTGCATTCCAGCTCTGGCAATACTTGCCGGCTCACTGGTCGCGTTCGCCGCCTTCGCAACGCCAGTCGCCAGAGCACAGACGGCCGATGGATCATTCTCGAGTCCAGCCCGGTTCGTTCCGAAGGACGGCGCCGTGTTGTATCGAACGTCGTGTCAAGCCTGCCACATGGCCGGCGGCGAGGGTGCGAGTGGCGCGGGCGTCTATCCGGCGCTGGCAAAGAATCAGAAGCTGCGGACAGCTCGCTATCCGGTCTTCGTGGTCACGAACGGTCAGAAGGGCATGCCGCCGTTCGGTCCGATGATGGACGACGAGCAGATTGCCGCCGTCGTCAACTACGTCAGAACCAGCCTCGGAAACGACTTCAAGGACGTTGTGACGTCTGCCGACGTCAGGGCGATCCGGCAGTAGG
>JBEBGB010000893.1:0-2136 GCA_040081675.1 Vicinamibacterales bacterium | reverse complement strand
GACCTTGCTGCTCGAGTTCCTCGCAGAAGCGACGCACCTGGTCTGCCAGCGGTTCGCTGACGGCGGGACGGCCGAGAAACTGGCGAACAGATCGAACGCAGTAAGGCGCAGCGTTCTCTTTCACGAGTCTCTCTCTGAGCAGGAATTCGCCGAACTGCTGGAGCGACGATTCGAGTTCGCGCACGACCACCGCCAGCGTGTGGGCGAGCAATGGGTCTGCCACGACAGAGCCGACGCCGCAAGTACCGAGCGGGCGGGAGCTTGGCGGCGGCTATGGACGGCGACAGCGGCGGGTCATGCTGGGCGGGGGCATGAGATGGAAACGCGGGTTGACGCGGACTCGGATCTCTCCCACGATTGGGGCGCAACCTGGTGATGAAAGCGGTAGCCCGTGATGCGAACGCGACTTGACCGAGCGCCATAACCTGGCAAGAATCGCCCGAACGCGGCTGGGCGCTGGACTGGCGACGGCGCGTGCGAGGGTGCTCGAGACAGCGATTGGCGCGTTCCACCCCTACAACGTTCGGCGGACAGAACAACGGACAAGAGCACGATCACGAACGGCTCCGGAGCGGCAGGTACAATGACGGGGTGCAGTCCGATTCCGATCTGCAGTTCGAGGTCCTGACGCCACTGGGCTTCATGGTGCGGGTTACGCGCGCCCGGTGGGAGTTCCTCATTCGGTGAAACATCCAGTGATGGCAGGGCGCGAGGACGTCGTGAAGTCGACGCTGCAGAGCCCGGAGCAGGTGCGGCAGAGCCGCTCCGATTCAGACGTCATGCTGTTTTATCGTGCAGAACGGTCGGACCGCTGGGTGTGCGCCGTGGCGAAACGAACGGCGGACAGCGGCTTTCTGATCACCGCCTACCCAACTGACGCGATCAAGGAGGGCACGCAAGTATGGCCAAAGTAAACGTCTACTACGACCGCGAGGGCAAGACCTTGACGGTGTGGTTCACGGACCGGACGCGCGAACATGTCTGCGAGGAGACCGGCGACGAGGTCGTGCTGATGAAAGACGAGACTGGGCAGGTCATCGGGTTTGAGAAGCTAAATTTCTCGATCCCGGTTTCTGACTCACTGCAGGTTGCCGTCGAAACGATGCCTGTCTGACGAATTGCCGCCGAACCTGCAACTGGAGCCGACACGCTTGGTCCGCTCGCGCGTCCCCGCGCGTGCGGCTCAGTTGCCACGTTAGACTTTCTGACCGAAGAGCCCTGTTTGATCCAGGTCAATCCAACGTACCTCAAGCCGTCGGCCGCGGGTGACCGACTCGGACTCGATCGATCGGCCACATCAGTGGTTGCGGCCGCACGCGTGCAAACCGAGCGTGGTCGGCAGGGTCGCGGCGCGGCCTCCCTGGCTACGCTCCAGCACCAAGAACGTCAGTGGCATTGGACGTGCGGCTTGCTCTCCGGTCGACGGGGCCGCAGGTTGCACCCGCTCGGGGCGTCGTGCCGTTCTACTGCGCAGAACTAATACGAAATCGTGACTCTTCTAGTCGGAACGCTGGCTCGTGGCGGTACCCTTCGGGCTCAGGATCCGCAGCCGACCGACGCGCAGGTCTACCAGCAGTTTCGAGATTGGGTATCGAACCAAGCGCGCACGACGTCTCGGACCGAAGCTCTCACGCAACAGAGTGAGGTAATGAACGAGTATCGGAAGGCGCTGGCTGCTGACGGGATCGCAGCGCCAGAAATCGATCGTCGTGTGCGCATCATCACGGAGAATGCACGTCGCTTGGAAGTCGACATCTGGAATCGAGTTCTGACCTCGCCCACGCCGACGTTCAATGTCAGGCCGAACGCCTATTTGGTATGCGCGATTCAGGGTCTGCGGCCAGGGGCTGCGCTGGACTACGGCATGGGTCAGGGACGTAACGCCATTTACCTCGCTCAGCAGGGTTGGACGGTCACGGGATTCGATCCCGCCGAGAAGGCGGTTGCGGCCGCGCAGGACGAGGCACGAAGGCTCGGTGTGCCCTTGACGGCGCTAGCCGTAGGTGATGACCAGTTCGACTTCGGCCAAGAGCGGTGGGATCTGATCGTTCTTAGCTACGTGGCATTTCGGGCGACGGTCTCGCGAATCTTCGGAAGCCTCAGACCGGGCGGCCTTGTTGTTGTCGAGGCATTTCA
>JBEBGB010000892.1:0-2136 GCA_040081675.1 Vicinamibacterales bacterium | reverse complement strand
CAGACCGGTGCAGTGCATCTGGTCGTCGGCACACATGCGCTGGTGCAGGGCGACGTGCAGTTTCACAGGCTCGGTCTGGTGGTGATCGACGAGCAGCATCGCTTTGGCGTCCTGCAGCGTGCGACACTGCGCGCAAAGGGGCTCCATCCGGATGCACTGGTCATGACAGCCACGCCCATTCCGCGCACGTTGGCGTTGACCATCTACGGCGACCTCGACGTGTCGAACATTCGCGACCGTCCACCCGGGCGTCTGCCCATCAAGACGATCATGATGTCCGACGCGCGGCGCGAGGAGATGCACGAACTCGTTCGGCGCGAGCTCCAGGCCGGACGGCAGGCTTACGTCATCTACCCACTGGTCGAAGAGTCGGAGAAGATCGATCTGAAGGCGGCCACCGAGATGGCCGACACGCTGGCCCAGCAGGTGTTCCCGGAATTCACGCTGGGTCTGCTGCACGGTCGCATGAAGGCCGACGCGAAGGACCGGGTCATGAAGGCCTTCGCGTCCGGTGAGTTGCAGCTATTGGTGTCGACCACGGTCGTCGAAGTCGGCATCGATGTACCCAACGCGACGATGATGGTGGTCGAACACGCCGAGCGCTTCGGACTGTCGCAGTTGCATCAACTGCGTGGGCGTGTCGGTCGCAGCGCGCTGCAGTCCACGTGCGTGCTCGTGTATCAGGCGCCGATGTCGCCAGACGCCAAGGAGCGGCTTACCGCGATGGTCGAAACGTCTGACGGTTTCGAGATCGCCGAGCGCGATTTGCGCCTGCGGGGGGCAGGCGACTTCTTCGGTACCCGTCAGGCAGGTGTCCCGACGTTTCGCTTGATTGATCTGGTGCGCGACCGCCCGCTGCTCGACCTCGCGCAACAGGAAGCGGACCGGTGGTTCGAGTCTGCCGCGCCGGACCCGGCTGCAGTGGCCACACTGCTTCAGTCCTGGTCGGCTCGCTTCAAGCTGATGGAGGTGGGGTAGGCGTGTTGGCCTCGAGGTTCGCATGCGGGTAATTGCCGGTCTCTACAAGGGTCGCACTCTCCTGGCCCCCACGTGGGATGGCCTCCGACCGACCTCCGACCGCCTGCGCGAGACCCTCTTCAACGTGCTGTCGTCCCGGATTCGAGACGCCAAGGTCGTGGACGCGTATGCCGGCACCGGCGCCGTCGGCATTGAAGCCATGAGCCGTGGGGCCGCACACGTTACATTTGTGGAGTCCGACCGGCGGGCCCAGGCACTGATCGAGGCAAACCTGACACGATGCGAGATTGCGGATTGCTATGCTATTATCCGCGCGCCTGCCGGACGAGCGTTCGAGACGATTCGCCGAACCCCATCGTTCACGCCGTTCGATATCGTGCTGCTCGACCCGCCGTACGATCTTCCGGCTGAACAGGCGTTGACCGGTGTCGAGCCGATCACCGCACCGGGCGGTGTGATCGTCTTCGAACACGCGAAGCGGATGCCGGTTCCCACTGAAATAGGCAGTCTTGTGTGTACGCGAAACCTCGTGTCCGGAGATAGTGCCCTGGCCTTCTACGCATGTCGACCCTAGCCGTCTACCCCGGTTCTTTCGACCCGCTGACCAACGGGCACGTGGACATCATCACGCGCGGCGCGAGACTCTTCGACCGCATTGTCGTGGCCATCTTGATCAACTCCGAGAAGTCGCCGTTGTTCACGATGGAGGAACGTGTCGAGATCGCACGCGAGGTGTTCAAGGATGTGCCCAATGTCGAAGTGGACACCTTCGACGGCTTGCTGGTCGACTATGTCGATCGCCGGGGAGCGCAGGTGATTGTCCGCGGCCTGCGCGCTGTGTCCGACTTCGAGTTCGAGTTCCAGATGGCGCTCATGAACCAGCGCTTGAATGGTAGGATTGAAACCATTTTTCTGATGCCCGCGGAGCAGTACACCTACACCAGCTCGCGGTTGATCAAGGAAGTCTTCAGGTTGGGCGGCAAGGTGCACGGACTCGTGCCAGACATGGTCGAGGAACGCTTGCGCCACAAGCTCGCCGCCCGCTCGCGCTGACTCCAGATGGTTCACGACTGAGCCTATGTCGAAGGTCGTCGCCGTCATCGGCGCTTCGAACAATCGAGCCAAGTTCGGCAACAAGGCCGTGCGCGCCTTCCAGCT
>JBEBGB010000891.1:0-2137 GCA_040081675.1 Vicinamibacterales bacterium | reverse complement strand
CGGTCGCAAGGATTGCGGCCGGTCGAAGCCATTCGGCTGCGTACACGGCGACAGCGGCGACGGCAGCGAGGTACACGCTGGCTGCCGCACCGATGCGCAACGAGTCGAGCGGAAATACACGCCAGTACGCGGAGCTTGTCGCGACTCGAAGACCGGGCAAGGCGAGCGCCGAGAGGGCGCCGATTTCCAGGATCTGCTCCAAGGACATCGAGCGTACTATACAGACCGCCGTGGACGTCTCGATTATCGTGCCGATGCACGCGTCGGAGGCGCAGCTGCTTTCCGCGTGTCTGATCGCCTCGCTCGCCCAACGTTTCGAGCGAGGACGCATCGAGGTGATCGTCGTCCAGTTCGGCGGTGGTGCCTCGCCGCCGATCGCGCACGACCCGGAACGCGTGCGCGTGCTTGCGGTCGACCATCCCACTCCGTACGCAGCAAGGAACGTCGGCGCGGCAGTGGCAACCGGCGAGGTGTTCCTCTTCACCGAGCCTGGTTGTCTGCCCGACCCCGAGTGGGTGGCGGCGCACGTCGAACGGCTGACGAACGGGTCGGCAACGATCAGCGTCGGTCACGTAGCGCCCGAGCGCTCGACACGAGCGGTCGACCTCCTCCTCTCGTACGAGAACGTGCGCGACGAGTGGGTGTTCACGTCTTCGCGCTGGCAGTCCTACTTCGGGCGACCACGGAACATGGCGATCACGCGCCGCCGTTTCGCGTCGCACGGGCCGTTCGTGGAGGTGCCGCGCGGCGCCGATTCCACGTTCGTGCAACGTGTGGCGCGAGAGCTCTCGTGCGAGGAGATCGCGCTCACGCCGCCCGCGATCGTCCGCCTGCAGGGGATTCATGGTCTCCCGAGCTTTCTTCGCGATCGTTTCAACCACGCGCATTTGCTCCAGAAGCACCAGAGCGGCCATGCAGCCCCCGTCATGCTCGCCGACCGTGTCGGGCTCTTTCGCGAGGCTGTCCGGCGGCACCACTACGGGCCGCTCCAAGCGGCTACGTTGCTCACAGTGCTCGGCGCCGGCATTCTGACGTTTCGCGCCGGCGGGTGGTCCGGTGTCGTCGCGCGGCGAACACGTGGAGAGCCGCGACTTCCGGGGTGAGCTGCCGAGCGCACGCAGGCCAGTGTTGTGAACCGGGGTGCCATTAGCCCGCCTCGGCATGACACGAATCTCTTTCTCGCCTGGCGCAGTAGGCGCCGGCTGCCCGTGTGTACACTCTCGGTGTACTCGAAGGAAGGCGATGATGGCACTTGATAGACGATCGTTCTTGCACTCAACGGCTGGCGTTGCACTGGGCATGGCCGTCCCGGCAGGTTGGATGCAGCGCGAAGCCGCGACCCCCGGCTTGCGCCTCCGGCTCATACGGAACGCCACATGTGTGATCCAATACGGAGGCAGGATCATCCTGCTCGATCCCTTTCTCAGCGAGGCTGGTGCGCTTCCGGCGTTCAACAACACGCCGAATCCGCGCCCGAATCCGCTGGTGCCGCTTCCCGTCCCTGCCGTGCAGATCCTGACTGGAGTCCATGCGACGCTGCTCACGCACCTGCACGTCGATCATTGGGACACGGTCGCGCGCGACCTGCTCCCGAAAGGGGCGACGCTGTTTGCCCAGCCGGCCGACATGACTCGCGTGTCCCAGGCCGGGTTCACTGCCGTTCGTTCGATCGACACCTCGGTGTCGTGGGAGGGGATCACAATCGCGCGCACCGGTGCGCGCCATGGGAGCGGAGAGACGGGCCAACGGATGGGTACGGTATCGGGCTATGTGCTGAAACGTCAGGGATCACCGACCGTCTACATTGCCGGAGACACCATCTGGTGTCCCGAGGTCGCTGACGCCATCCGCGAGCACGCACCCAACATCATCGTCGTGAACGCCGGCGAAGCGCAGTTTCTGGAAGGTGGCCCGATCATCATGGGCCTCGACGACGTGGTGAAGGTCTGCCAGGCAGCACCGCGGGCGACGGTGATAGCCGTTCACCTGGAGGCTGTGAATCACTGCATGCTGACCAGAGACGGCCTGCGGTCTGGCCTGAATCGATTGGGAGTCGCGTCGACCGTCCTGATTCCGCGAGACGGAGAGGAACTCGGACTCGGATGACACGAGACTCGGCGCAGTCCTCTTGAATCAA
>JBEBGB010000890.1:0-2143 GCA_040081675.1 Vicinamibacterales bacterium | reverse complement strand
GATGTGGCCGCAATGACGTCAGGGTCAGCGTCCCATTGCTCGAGAACCGCCACGTCCTCGAGCGTGGCGCGTCGAAGGCAAAGGCGCAGCTCGCTGGCCATGGAAAGGCGTCCCGACCGTCCTGACCTACTGTGTTACTTGCCGTCGAGCGCAAAGACGACGAGCCTGGGAGCCTGCGGCGCGCCAGCGTCAGCAGCCGGAGTCGCCGGTGCTGCAGCAGCGCCCCCTCCGCCCGCGGGCGCCGGAGGGGGCACTACCGTGCCTCGACCACCTGTCAACGCGACGTACTGTTTACCGTCCAGCATGTAGGTGATTGGCGGTCCCATCCCGAGACGCAGACCCGTGTTGAATTCGTACAGCTTGTCGCCCTTGTCGGCGCTGTAGACGATGAACCGTCCATCGGGTAGCACCTGCAGCACCAGATTTCCAGCCGTGGTGAGCGTTCCACCACCGGACGCGCCGCCGCCTTCCTTCCGCCAGCGTTCCTTCTGTTCGACCGGATCCCAGGCGAGCAGGAGCCCGCCTTTCGCACCGTCCTGCGGACCGACCATCGGCGGCACGAAGGGCGCCGCCGGTGTCGCCTCCGGAGTCGTACCCGGATGCGCGTCGGCTCCAGCCGGCGGCTCAGGAACATTCCCGCGACCGATGCCGGTGTTCCGTCCACCTTCCTTGAACTCGAACGTCTTCGGGTTGACTGTGTAGGTAATCGAGTTCGCAAACGTGGTCGGGATGTACATCAGCCCTGTCTGCGGGTTGAACGACATGGGCGCCCAGTTGTGCGCACCGATCGGACCGGGAAATATCGTCACTGGATCGGTGCCGTAGAAGGCACGCGGGTGGATGAACGGTCGGCCCGTCTTCTTGTCCATCGCCTCCGACCAGTTCATCGGCGCAAAGGGCGACGCCGTGAGGAACTCGCCCGTGATCCGATCGAGCACGTAGAAGTAGCCGTTCTTGTTGGCCTGCATGATCACCCGGCGCGAGCGCCCGCCAACCGGGATCTCCGCGAGCGTCAGCTGGGCAACCGAGTCGTAGTCCCAGGAATCGCCCGGCACGGCCTGGTAGTACCACTTCATCTCGCCGGTGTCTGCGTTGACCGCGATGATCGAGCAGACATACAGGTTGTCTTTGCCTTGCGATCCACGAAGAACTTCGGGCCACGGTCCGCCGTTGCCCGTTCCGAAGTAGACCAGATTGGCTTGCGGGTCGTACGCCATGCCGTCCCACACCGTGGCGCCGCCGCCCATCTTGTACCACTCGCCACCCCACGTGGGCGCCGCCCTGCGCATGGCCTCGTTTTCGAAAGGCTTCTTCGGATCGCCAGGCACGGTATAGAAGCGCCACGCGCGTTGACCCGTGTTCGCGTCGAACGCGTCCACGAACCCGCGCACCGGGTATTCGGCACCGGACGCGCCGACGATAACCTTCCCCTTCGCGATGCGTGGGGCCATGGTCAACGTGTACTGGTTCTGCGGATACTCGACGCGCGCCTCCCACACCGGTTTGCCGCTGGCGGCATCAAGGGCGACGAGACGACCATCGATGATCGGTGCGATCACCTTGCCTTCGTAGAGCGCGACACCACGACTGACGACACCGCAGCAGATCTTGGTCTGCACGGCAGGGCGGTTCACCTCCGGATCCCACTTCCAGAGTTGTTTGCCTGTCCGCGCATCGACGGCGTACACGACACTCCAGGTCGTGATGCTGTAGAGCACGCCGTTCGAGATGAGCGGTGTGGCTTCCTGGTTCCCGCCGCCGGGCGGGTTGCTGTTCCCGCCGGGGATGTTGAACGACCACGCCTGCCCGAGGCGCGACACGTTGGACGCGTCGATCTGCGTGAGCGGGCTGTAACGCTTTTCACCCGGATCGAGTCCATAGGTGAGCCACTCTTCGCCCGTCGTGCCGGCGGTGCGCAACTCGGCGTCGCCCACGCGTCGGGCCTGCGGCTGTTGCGCGTGCGAGATCTGCTGTGACAGGGCCAGCGTCGTCGCAAGGAGCATCGCGGCACCGGGGCGCGACCAGCGTGAGCGGTGGAAGGACTGCAACATGATTCTCGACTCCAATCAACTCGGATGGCGCGAAAGGGGAGCGCTGCGGGACTGTACCGACAGACCAGACTGGCGTCAACTCGGTCGTCGTC
>JBEBGB010000203.1:0-8394 GCA_040081675.1 Vicinamibacterales bacterium | reverse complement strand
TTTGCCTCGAGGCCGGTATAGGCCTCGCCGGCAGCCAGCACGAACGGATAGCACACTTGCGCAGGATCCTCGCTCGGCGCGAAGAAGGTATGCGTTGCGTGCAAGTCGTAGTTGAACGACAGATCCCATTGGAACGGACTGGCCGGCTCGAGTCCGCGCAGGACCACCTTTCCCGATTCACCGAAGTCGCCTTTGTGCGAGTTGTTGTTGAAGAAGGTCGCGCGAAACTTGCCGAGGAACGACTGGCCCAGGCCCGCGAGGTCGGACCCGAAATTGGCCGGCGCCAGACAGACCAGGCGGTCCACAGGAGACGTCACTGTCTTGCGGCCGCCGCGGCGCGCCGCTCGTGCCGCACGCAGCGCGAGCCAGGCGCGCACCACCAGCGAGCCCGTGCTGTGACAGATGACATCGAGGCGCTCGCCCTCGAACCGGGCGCCGAAGTCCGCATCCAGCTTGTCGGCGAAATCGTGGAAGGTCGCCTCGTCGTCCATGCTGCTGTAGTTCAGATAGAAGACGTTGTCGCTCGAGTAGACGCCGCGGTTGATGAGAAAGTCACCCAACGCGGTAAAGCTGGTTCGACCATCCGAGTACCCATGCACGATCAGTAGTTTTGTGGCCATCCGAAGCTCCAGTTAGCGAGTCCCTGTCGACACGATCACGAACAACGATTCGATTCATCGCGCGCCGACTCCTCTGAACGAAGAAAGCGCGTTCACACGAAATCCCTCGACTCGAGGGCCAGGCGGCGGCTCGAGCGCCGCCCACAGGTGCGGCACGAGACGCGCGTCGTTCACTCTTTGGCGCCGACAGCTAACTCGTCATGAGCTCCGCTGCGAGAGCCTCGAGCGCCTTGCAGATGCGTCCCACGTTCGGCTGCTTCGAGACCCTGGCAAACATCGTCAGGAAGCGGATCTGCGTGACCACGCTGTCCATCTCCCGATGCGAGCGGCCGCGTTTCTGCGCGTTACGGAACCGCTCGACGAGATCGTTTCCGGTAATCAGGTCGATCGTTTTCTTCAGCCCGTCGGAGTCGGTCGCCGATGTTGCGCCGTGCAACAGGCGCAGCAATTCGGCTTCAGCGAAGAAGCCGAGTGACCAGAAGTCGGTGGCATCCTTCAAATCAGCCTCGAAGTCCTTCAGCTCGCCGACCCTCGCGGCGATCATCTCTTCGTCGCCGGCCTTCCTGGTTGCGATCAGCCATCCACGCGCGATTCCAACCACCACGGAATTGACGAAGGGATAAAACGCTCTGTGCTGCATGACGGCGCGCCGATAATGCCCTTCAGCCCTCTTCAGCGCAGTCGCCGCGTCAGTCTTTTTTAGACGCGTCATGGCGCGGCGTTTCTCGAGTGCTCCGAGTAGAGAGTGACGCTCCGCTGACGGCCCGATCGCCAGCAGCTGATCGAGCAAGTCATGCGCTCGCGTGAATCGCTCGTCGATATCGACGAGCGCCTCTGGTGTCTGCTCCGCCAGGTTTCGCCAGATGTGCTCGGCGTAACGCGTCTCCAGGTTGGCAAGCTGCTCGAGCATGACTGCGGCAAAGGTCGCTTTCTCTGAGGCTCTCGCAGTCTCGTAGAACTCGATGGCTCGATCAAAGTCGCTGAGCTCACCGTACGCCGCTCCGAGCGCAGCACAGAGGCGTGGATCTGTCTTCCACTTCTCGTTCGCGTTCTGCACCAACGCGTCGAGCCGCTTCCGCAGCGCCACGCAATCGGACTCGTCGGCGATCTTTGCGTCGCTCGCAATGGTCTCGGCTTCGATGATGACTTCGCGCACGAACACTGGCGTCCGTGCACCGCCGTTCGCCTTCGCTGCCGTCAGGACGTAGGCGGGATCGCCGTAGCACTGATACGCGCCCCACGTGTTGTATTGAGGGAACTGGCGGTGGATCTCCTGCCGCGCAGCCTTCGTCGCGTCGCCGAAGTGCTCGCCGTCGAGCATGCGCCCGTAAAAGCCCCGCGCGAAGGCTTCGGCCGCCTGGTCGTTCACAGCCCATCCTGCGGCGACGACCGCCTTCGCCCCCATCTTGATGAACTGCGTCGCCAGGTTCGCCGCCAGCTCCGGGTGACGCGGAACGTGCTCACCGCCGGTGAAGCCCCCGTGGCAGCAGTTCAAGAAGACCAGCTCGGGCACGTACCGCATCTGATTGAAGTGTTCGGGCTGCAGGAAGACGCCGTCGGCGACCACAACACCCGTCACGGGCTGATTGCCGTTCCTGGCGTCTGGAAAATTAAAGACACCGTGCAGCGCGAGGTGGAGAACACGCCAGGGCCTCTCGTGCAGCGCCGCGAGAATGGCCTGGGGCGTTGCATCTTTACTCACGAGGCATTCGACGTGAAACCATCGTCCGCCGGGAATTCGGTTTCCGACACGCGTACTGGGCGCAAGTTGCTCGGCTACGGCGTTGGCCTCGCGCTCGGCACCGGGCAAGTTCGGGAACTGCGGATCGGTCACGATGGGATTGCCGATCACGAGAGCGCGATCGCCAGTCGCCTGCCGAACCTGCTGCCGCGGATATTCGTCAACCAGCTGCCGAATCAGGCCGGCCTCGATCGCAAGCGGATCGCGTGGACGATCGTCGCTCTGCAGACCGTCCTCGAACAGCTCCCATGGAATGGCTGCGGAAGCCGCGTCGAGCAGCAACACCGTGTCCCGTTGATCCGGAGCACGATCCTTGATGTCGTTGGGCACGAGCATCTCGAACAGCGTGCGCCCCAACCGCTCGCTCGATGCGGTGGTTTTCAGAGCATCGTCGATGAATGCCTGTGCGACCTCACGCTGGCTGCTGACGGCGTAGGCGTCGATACGCGCACGCTCCGTGTACGCCTCGAACTTCAGAACCTTCCGGGAAGTGGGGAACTTCGGATCGATCGACGCAGGGTGCTCACTCACTCGCAGGCGCTGCCACCAGGCCGCGGGCTCTTCGAACGACACACGCTGGCGTCCCTCGGAGCCGATCT
The DNA here is from genome assembly GCA_040081675.1 of Vicinamibacterales bacterium. Lineage (GTDB taxonomy): Bacteria > Acidobacteriota > Vicinamibacteria > Vicinamibacterales > CAVVIG01 > CAVVIG01. The sequence continues at coordinate 5,434 of JBEBGB010000203.1, read as the reverse complement.
GGAGCATCGGTTCGATCGCGAGCGATTGCTTGAAGTCGGCGTCGCGCCCCAGCGCCTGCAGAACTCGCAGCGCTTCGACCGCTCGATCCTCGTACAACTCAATCAGGTCGAGTGTCTCTATGCGGGCCGTTTTCGGCACTGATGCGTTGCCGCTCTTGGCGGCCTCGGCCGCCGGCGCAGCGAGACGATCGTTCGCGCCGAGGACGGCGCGGAGCAGCGCGTGTACGCTGTCTCGCAGCGACAGCCCCGTCTCACCCGAGCCGACGAGCAACGCTGTCGCGTATGCCGGGATGGTCCGAAGGTCGGCGCTCCGGCCTGTACCTACCGGACGGCGGACCTGCTCGCTCACCTTCTCCACGCCGTACGCGGTGAGGCCTTCTTCGAGCGTGCGGATCAGCGCTCCTGGGGTCAGCGTACCGACCGTCCCCAACCCGACAACGATGGCGCCTGGATGTCTGATGTTGTTGTCGGCCGGCCGAATCTCCACCGCGGAGGTTCCAATCGGGCCTGGATACCGTCGCATTGCGCGGAGGTGACTCAAACGTCCATCGAGCTGTCGATCGAGGTAATACTCCGCGTTTGCCAACACATCCTGGTCGTAGTGACCAACGACGACTGGTGACGTGGCGCGCGAAAGGCTGCCGTGAACCACCCGTACTCGAACCTTGGGAGCGGGGATCTCCTCGGTGCGCATGCCAATGCCGAGCCCCGCAGCGACGAGTTCCGCATCGCTCGGAATCGCCAGCAGGCCCCGGAGCGGAAAGGGACGAAGTGGCGGAGCGTTGGCCGGTACGCCGCGTCGCCCAAGACGATGCGTGCTGCCGGTCGAGAGCAAATCGACAATTGCCGCCCCCATCTCCTGCGAGGCGATGAGACCGCCATGATCGGTGCCAGCAAGCCAGGTCCCGTCGCGCAAGGCCTCCGGTATAGCGCTCCACGGACTGTAACCATCGCCGTCTGGCGTTGCGTCGACGGTGATCCTGCCGTCATCGAACGAGACGCGGACTGGCGTCGCCCCCGCAGTGCCCGCCACCTGGACGATCTCCGGCACCTTCAGCGACACCCCTGCCAGCCTTTGACGAAAGGTGTGGGCGTCGTCCAGGCGCTCTGGCGGCGCGAAGGGACTGGTCCAGCGATCGCGTGCGAACCAGCCTGTGGCGTTCCCGTTCGACACACGCTCGGGCAGCAGTTCCAGTAACCCGTCGAAGCCCGCAAAGAGTGGAACGAGAGCCCGCTCGCGGTGTTTGAGATCGATTGAGGCAAGCCCCTCGAGCAACGCTCCGCGGTAGAGCAGTGGGAGCAACGCGTGAACGGTTCCATCAAACGGATGGCCTAGCATCACGGCGCGAGCACCTGAGCGCGCCACCACATGTGCCCAGACGTCACGCTCCTCTTTGTCCTCAGACGCGAGGAGCGCGTGTAAGACCAAGCCTCCGGCGCCGTGAGTCAGAATCCGAATGGGTTGATCTTTTGCTGCCTTGTCATCGAGAAGCGTCGCCAGCAGTTTGATCAGCCCGCTTACGTTCGCCGCGGCCGATTGACGCCAGTCGTAGGCAAACGGCACCACGTGATGGCTTGCGGCCAGATGCGTGACGAGCCTCGTGTAGGGACCAACGAGTGCCTCCGGCGTCGCCGTGTTGGTGTGTTCCAGCGCCTCGAAGGCCCCTTGCGCGAGCCGCGCCGGATCGATCCACACTCGGCCATTCGCGTCCGCGAGATGGCTGCCCATGAATCCCGGGATGAGCACCAGCGTGGGCATTGGTGCTCCATCCCGCTTCTGGTAGCTCTTCGCGTCGACCTCGTACGGCTGGACGTCGAGGTTTCGGAACTCCGCGGAACCGCTGGTCAGGAAATCCGCCAGGCGGTCCGCGGTGTCGGCGCGTCGGAAGTAGTTGAAGTGCGAGACGTCGCCGTCCGTATCGATGAAGTACTTCACGGCGGCGGTGCGCGGCGTCCCGCGCAGCATCGACGGCGTGTTGACGACGAGATCGTGATCTTCGAGAAAGAAGAAGTCGGTGGCGAGTGCCTTGAGGGCGCTCCAGAACCCGCGGACCGCCAGATCACCGCCGAGCACGTGGAGATCGGCTGCGGTCTGCACGTCGCGGCGGTTCAGGATCCGGGTCAGCGGCGACTTCGGCATCATCGCTTCGAGGCCCGGCAACGAAGTCGGATCGGTGCGCTCTTTCAGAACCGCAGCGAGCAGATTGGTGAGTGCTTTGTAGAGTGGGTCGGCGCCGAGTCCTGTCACGAGGCCCGCCACGTTGACCAGCATCGACACGTAACGATCGAGTCGGCCATCAGCGAGCGTCGTCCCTGCTGCTGGACAAGCGACCCGCACAAAGCGGCCCACCTTATAGCGCTGTTCTTTCAATAAACGACCGAGCTCTGGCAGCGTCTCGAGATCGAGCTGTCGATGTTCGTCGTCTGCGAATTGGGCGATGTCCAGAGCGTCGAACGGCGCTCCCTGTCGACGCATGCCTCGGCAGAGCAATTCGCCGATCATGCCGCCGCGAGAATGGGACACCAGGTGCAGTTCGCTGCCGCCTGGGACCACCTTGCCAAGCTGTGTCATCAACGCTTCGGCGTTGACGATCGGGCTCTCCGACAGGCTGCGATGGTCGAAGGCGAAGACGCGATTCCCATAGGCCTTGAAGATCGCGTTGATGCGCGCTCCAGGATTGTCGACACGAAGGATCCGGTTCGCGCCAACCGCATCCCACAATCCGCCGAAGCTGCCTTCCGTGGAAGACGCCGTCCCGTGGAGGAAGACCAGCGTTGGTCCGCCGCCACTGATCGGCGTGGCCGTATCGAAGGCCGCGGCACTCGACGTGACACACTGACGAAGGAGCCCACCGGGCTCCATTCCTGCTTCGACACGGGTCTTGATGAAGTCGGCAATCGACCCAGCGATCTGAAGGTCGAACGTCTCGACGACCTGGATGGCCAGGTCCTTGCCTGCGCCGCGCGAACCGTCGCCGGCGCCCAGTCGGACTCCCCACACTGGCACGTCGTCGTGACGTCCACGCGATGATCCGGTCGCCAGATCGCGTGTGAGTACGTCGGTCGCTCCCCACAGACGAACGCCGCCGGTGAGAACGATCTCCGCGAATTCCCCGTTCACATCCTGCAGTTGTGCTGCGGCACGACCGCTCTCGACACGGACCCGCTGCTGCGGTTGGACGCCGTCAACGGTCTCGGCCAGGGTAGGTCGCGGCCCTGACTCAGTGACTCCAGGAATTCGAAACGTAGGCGTAGACATGACGCTCTTTCGTTGGCCTAGTAGGGCACAGTTGGCTGCCGGTCGAGCGCGAACCCGATGTGGACGACGGCGGCGACTACCTTAACGTTCCGCCTGGGCAATTCGCACAAATAATCGCGCAGCTTTCTCGACACCCCTTGACCGCGATGTTACAAATGCCGCGATCACCTGGGCGTTCGCGTCGCTCGTCGCAATTGTCTAACCGCGGAACGAGGTGCTGTCATGACACCGCTTGACGGATTCGACGTCTCGGAGTTTACGGACGGTACGATCACCCATCCGGTGTATGTCAGGGGCTCCGGTCCTGGCGTGCTGCTGCTGCACGAATTGCCGGGAATGGTGCCGCAGTGCGTCGACCTGGCCAGACTCATCGCACAGCACGGGTTCACCGTGTTCATGCCGCTCCTGTTCGGCGAAGCAGGCGCGCCGCCGGCATCGGCGCGTCTGTTCGCGCACGTCTGCATCAGTAAGGAATTCCACTGCTTCGCGCAGAACGAGTCGAGCCCGGTGACGCGCTGGCTGCGAAGCCTCTGCGTCACGCGCATCCGCCCGAAGTGTCCCGGCCCTGGCATCGGTGCGATCGGCATGTGTTTTACCGGCGGCTTCGTGCTGTCCCTCTTCATCGACGATCTCATGCTGGCGCCGGTCATCTGTCAGCCCGGGCTGCCGTTCAAGAGCCTCAAACCAGGCGCGGGAGCCGCGCTCGGCGTCTCTCCTGACGATCTGAAGGAAGTGGAAACTTCGTCCGCGCCGATTCTCGGCTTCCGTTTCATGGGAGACAAGATCTGTCCGCCACAGCGTTTCGAGACGCTGACGACGAAGTTCGGGAGCCGCTTCGAAAAGCACGAACTCCCCGGCGACAAGCACTCGGTCATGACCCTCGACTTCGTGAACGACCCGAAGCACCCGACGTTCCAGGCACGAGAGCGTTTGATGGCGTTCCTGCACGACCGACTCGGCGTTCCGGCGCCTTGAGCATCTCGCGGCCTGGGCGCGAGCGTGTGCCTGCGCGTTCGATAGAATCCCGACATGAAGGTTCTCGCCGCAGTGGCGGTGGTCATTCCGCTTGGACTCGGCGTATCCATCCCTGTTCCAGCCGGCAATCCGCTCACGCCCGAGAAGATCGAAGCAGGTCGCCGGCTGTTTGCGGATACGCGGCTCTCGCGCGATGGAACGATTGCATGCACGTCGTGCCACGACCCCGAGCGTGCGTTCACCAAGCTCGAAGCGGTGTCTCCTGGCGTCTTCGGTCGCCGTGGGCACCGCAACGCGCCCACGCTGATCAATCGCGCGTGGGGACGCGTGTTCTTCTGGGATGGGCGTGCAGCGACGCTCGAAGAGCAAGTGCTGATGCCCATCGAGGACCCGAACGAGATGGACCTGCCGCTCATCGAAGCGAGTGCACGGGTCGGCCTGCCGACCACGGAGATTGCGCAAGCGTTGGCTTCGTACGTCCGCTCGCTCATGTCAGGTAACTCTCCGTTCGACCGCTTCGCCGCCGGTGACTGCTCGGCACTTTCACCCGAGGAGCGCAACGGTCTGCGACTGTTCCAGGGACGTGGGAACTGCAGCATCTGTCACGACGGCGCCAACTTCACTGACGAGAAGCTGCACAACACAGGCGTGGCGTGGGCATCGGCAGACGATCGAGCTGGGCTGCCGGGGCACTTTCTCGATGAAGGCGGCGCGGCCATCGGCGGATCGTCGGCTGCGCGCGGTACGTTCAAGACACCGACGCTGCGGGAAGTCGGTCGCACCGCGCCCTACATGCACGACGGTTCGCTCGCGACACTCGACGAAGTCGTCGACTTCTACAATCGTGGCGGTCGACCGAACCCACACCTCGATCCCGATCTGCGACCGCTCGACTTCTCGGACGAGGACAGGAAATCGCTGGTGGCTTTCCTGAGGTCGCTTTCGGCCGGCACCGCTGCGACTGGACGTTGACCGTCCAAACCGTCGAGGAGGAATCGCTCTGGGGTTCTGAGCCACGCGTCGACGTGCATGAGCTGCACTGCACTGCGCACAAATTCGCGAATTTCCCTCTGAAATAACTCGAGGCACGCCTCGGCCTGAGGTCTAAAATGCGCCGATCTTGGACGGTCGCGCATCGCACGTGGGCGCCGATCCAGGGATGAGGCACTCACCAATGGCATCAATCAACACGGGCAAGGT
>JBEBGB010000202.1:0-8400 GCA_040081675.1 Vicinamibacterales bacterium | reverse complement strand
CGACTGGTCGTGAAGTGGGATCTCGATAACCGGCTTCCGATGAAGGGAGCCGCATCGCGCCGCGTGTTGGCGTTGATTGCCGAACTCGAGGCGGAGGGCGTGCTGTGAAGATTCGTTCTGTTACGCACAACAATCGAAACAAGACGTTCGCGCTCCGCACGTCGGCGAAGGCGCTGGTTTTTCCGTACTCGCAGACGGATCCCGTACCAACGGCTCAGAACCCGGTGCGCAACATCTTCGTGGACGACGAGGCCGGTCGGGAGGCGTTCACGTATGTGCTGGACTCGGGAGCGAGTGGGACCGTCCACATTGAGCACGTGCTCGAATACAACCGGGATCCGCGTTACCTGAGAGACCTCCTGCTGTACCGACTCACCATCGAAGCGCAGAAGCGCGCGAGCGCGAGTCCTCTATCGAAACGAGAGATCATCCGTCGGCTCGGTACATCCGCTGCGCAGTTGTATCGACTGCTGGATCAGACGAACTACCGGAAGTCGATCGACCAATTGCTGGCGCTACTGCAAGTACTGAACTGCGAAGTCGATTTGGTCGTGCGAACGAAGAGGGCTGGATCAACGGCCGCATGAAGACCACAACGTCTGGGGCCGCTAGGTCCGATGGCGCTGCCGCGTTCAACGGCCGAACTGCAGTGACTTGATCGAAGACTCACGACTCCTCTCATCGGAGATACACGCAATGGCAACGGTACGCGAGGGAAATAAGCCTGTCATGGTCGTCGTAGACGTGCAGGTCGGCGTCATGAACAACGCCTGGGATGCGAAGCGCGTCATCGGAAACATTGCCCGCGTCGTCGAACGTGCTCGATCAGCAGCGATACCGGTGATCTGGGTGCAGCACTCCAACGACGAACTTCCAAAGGGTTCGCCTCAGTGGCAGTGGGTGCCCGAACTCGTTCCGGCCGAAGGCGAAGCGCTGATACACAAGAACTTCAATTCTTCATTTGAGCAGACGTCACTCGAGTCCGAACTCGCCAAGCTTGGCGCGACCCACATCGCCCTCGCAGGCGCGGCCACCAACTGGTGCATTCGTGCCACAGCATACGGGGCTCTGGATCGAGGATACGACCTCACGCTCGTGAAGGACGCGCACACGACGGAGACCATGCAACTCGCCGGCGGCGTCACGATTGAAGCCGACAACGTGATCCAGGAACTCAACATCGCAATGAAGTGGCTCGAGTACCCCGGGCGCAAGAACGGCACAGCCAACGCAGACGATGTCAACTTCGCTGCGCCAGGAGAACGCACTTGCGAATAGGGCGCGGGCGATTACGGATGCCTCCTGAGACCAACTGCCGCACAGAGCCACGCGACCGTCAGACATCCAAAGGCAACGAACAGGGGGACTAGCGCCTCCGCAAGCCCAATGGCGACGATCCGCGAGTCCACGGGCGTGTCACTGACGCCAATCATCCGAAGGATGCTGACGACACCCGACAACAAGCCACCCAGCGCTCCGAAGAGCCCGGCCAACGAGAGCGGTCGCATCAGCGCGAGTCGCTGTTCGGTCGGTCGAATCGCGTAAGCCACGCCGATGAACAAAGGCAAAATGGCGACGACCAGACTCAGCAAGGCGACAAAGCTGGCATTTCTCAGGATCGCGGTGATCATCTTCGTTCCTCCAATCCGATATAACGCAGGTGCCGTCGGAACGTGACCGATGTCACGATTTCCTGGCTGCAGCGTTATGACGGAGGTGGACCGGGATTACGAACTGGACCTCGTGGCTCGTCTACGCGCCGGCGACCCGTCCGCGTTTGACGTCGTTCATGAGTGCTACAACAAGCGCCTGTTCAACTTCCTCGCCAGGCTGGCTCGCCGACGGGAGGTCGCGGAGGATCTTCTCGAGGAGACGTGGTTACGCCTGGTGTCTCGCGTATCGACGCTTCGCAACGACACACGACTCGGTCCCTGGCTCTTCACGGTGGCGCGGAACCTGTACGTCAGCTACCGCCGCTCACGGCTCGTCGAAGACTCCTACGCATCGGGCTTCATTGGCCTGTGGCCGTGCGGAGTCGTGGGGCGTTCTCCCTTCGAGATGGCGGCGTCTACAGAAACAGAACGGCGGATCGAGTCTGCCCTTGCCGCGCTACCCGTCATCTATCGGGAAGCGGTGCTACTGACGGTCGAGGGACTGAGCTCGGCTGACGCTGCGCAGGTGTGCGGCATCTCGCCAGAAGCCATGCGACAACGATTGAGACGAGGACGCGCGTTGCTGGTGCGCTCACTCGACGACAACGACGTCCCGTTCATCGCGGCGCTGAGGCAGGTGAAAGCATGATGACTGACGACGATGATGAGGCGATGCCCCTGTGGCTGTCGCATTTGCGGGAACTCGAACCCGACCAGGCCCGAGCCGAGCGGGTCGGAGCCCGTTGTCGAGAGATGATCGTCAGACGTCAACGCCACGCGGAAAGCTCCGCGCGCCCCGATCGTCTGACGGCCGTCGTGCTGCAGCCCTGGCTGGTCAGCGGCCTGTGCCTGTGTTATCTCCTCGGCGTCGTCTATGACGTGATTCGCCTGCGCAGCCTTCCCTAGCGCGCTTTCGAATCGATCTCGCGCGGACCCCTGGCGGTCGTCACAGTTCTCGATCGAGGCTCGCGGACTATGCCGATGCGCGGGCGTGAATCCTCCGACCCACACGGCCGGCGGGCCACATGAGCATGAATGCTGCGTTGCCGCCTGATGGCAGCACGACGGCAATCGCGATGGCGGCGAGACTGATGACGATCAAGGAGCCAATGCGGAAGCGCGCCTCAAGGTACGCACCCGTGGGGAGCGGCGGATCGCAGAGCTCCGGGTGGCGCCAGAGATAGCGCCACACCAGCAGCGCGCTGACCGAGAGCAGTATCATCACCGTCGAGTACACGATCTGAGCGCCCAGCAGACGAGGGAACGCACCCGACACCGCCGAGGCGAACGGAAGCAGACTCGCAAAGGCGAGTAGAAGCAGATTGCGCGTTATCAGCCCGCCATCGACATGCCTGACGTAATGGAACGCCCGAGTCTGCCCCCACCAGAACAGACTCAGGACGCCAAAACTGATGATCCAGCCAATGAACCGTGGAATCAGATGTGCCAGCGCCTGGACCAGCTCGCCGCTGCTGGTCGGATGCGCCGACTCTGGCACCTTCAGCTCAATCACGAGCAGCGTCATGGCCACGGCAAAGATGCCGTCGGTCAGCGCGTCAAGTCGATGCTTCGTCACGGGATCTCGAATAGATGTAGCGCGTCGTGCTTGGTGCTGACCACGAACGCAGGACGAAGCACCAAGAACGACGCTTCACGAAACTGAAGACCGCTCTATCCGCGCACGTACTTGTTGAACCACTCGATCGTGCGTCGCCACGCCTCGTCAGCTGCCGCCTTGTTGAAGCGTTCCGGCGTCGCGTCGTTGTTGAACCCATGAACAGCGCCGGGATAGATGTGCCCTTCGTGCGGCACGTTCGCGGCCTTCAGTGCCGCATCGTAGGCGGGGTAGGCTTCGGCGAGCCGGGTGTCGAGTGCGCCGTGATGCACGAGAATCGCGGCCTTGATCTTGGCCACGTCCGCGGCTGGCGGGGCACCGCCGTAGAAGGGCGCAGCCGCTGCGAGATCCGCTCCCAGACGAACCGCGAGTGTGTTCGAGATGCCGCCCCCGTAACAGAAACCGGTGACACCGATCTTGCCCGTGCAGTCCGGCCGCGATTTCAACCAGAGCGCTGACGCCACGAAGTCTTCCGTCTTCTTCGCGTTGTCCACCTTCGAAAACAACTGCCCGCCCTGGTTGTCGTCGCCGGGATACCCGCCGACCGAGGTGAGCGCATCGGGCGCAAACGCCATGAAGTTGGCAAGGGCGAAGCGGCGCGTGACGTCCTCGATGTGAGGATTCAGCCCGCGATTCTCGTGTACGACGAGGATGCCCGGCAGCTTGAGAGGAGTCGCCTCACGCGTGTCTGAACTCGCGGGGCGAACGAGGTATCCCTTGATGCTACCGTTCCCCTGGGGCGACGGGACGCTGACATAGCTTGCCTTGATGCGCTCGTCCGTCTTCGATACCTGCTGTGCCGCGGCGTAGTTTGGCATCAGCGCGTCGACGATAGCGCCGGCAGTGAGGCCGGCGACCGCGAACTTGTTCACGCCGTTCAGGAACGAGCGACGCGAGATCTCTCCGTGGATGTAGCGCGTGTAGAGCTCGACGGCCTCGATCGGAAGCTTCGGTCGGTCTGTGGATATCGACATGATGGCAACTCCTTTGACCAGCCTCCGCTGAAAGCCACGGCGGTCCGCCGCAGCATTTGCGAAGGCGGCGTTCGTGAAGGTGGAAACTGGCGAAGGATACCACCGTCAGCCAGCGGCGGTTCAGGGCATTGGTATCAGGGCCTCAGCCGCCAGCACGTGGATGGTCGCCGAGGCAAACGGCCGGGTGATGAACCCGTCATTCACCTCGAGCGTGAGCGTTTCCCCCGGCTGGAAGATCTGCTTGATGAAGTCGTGTCGCTCGACCACCACCTGGCCGTTCGCGTCGCGGTAGTGAGCCTGGTACAGGACGTCGCGGAACGCCACACGCGGGTTGGTGTTCTGCAGCGTGAGCGTCCACAAGGCCACCCGCCGTGGTCCCATTCTGAGTGAGACATTGGAGAACTTGACCTCGTCGACCGCGTTATAGGGACGCGAGGGGTCCTGCAAGGAGATCGGCCCACCATCGATCGCGAACGCCCGGCGATGCGCGAACATCTCGGGTTCCTTCAAGCGCACAGCTGCTGCGACGACCTCGCGGTTGCGATAGAGCGATATCTCCGGTGCCTGGATCCAGGCCTGCCCGACATGGAAGAGGATGTTCAGCCCGAGCAGCACCGCGGCAATCCGACGCCAGCGTGGCGAGTCGACAAACGTCCAGCAGTAGGCCGCGAAGAGAAATGCAATCGGTGAAACGGCGTAGAACGCGTGCGCCTGCGACGGCTCCATCACGAACCAATAGCTGGCGTAGACGAGCACGACGGTGACGGCAACGAGGTACTTGAGCGGGCGCCACTCGGCGAAGTCCGAGCGCGTGCGAAACCACTCGCGCAACATCCAGAATGGCTGCCAGATTCCGGTGAACCAGACCACGAGCGCCACTGGAGCCAGCCAGAGATGCCGCAGCAAGAACATCTCGCGCTTTCCATCGTCGGTCGCCATGAAGCGCCAGATTTCGAGGCTCGGAAACGAGAACAGGCGAGCCAGTGTGTCGAGCGCAACGGACGGGTTGACGAAGTGCGGATGCAGGTTGCTCAGCGTGCCGCCCGTGCCACCGTGCAGGCCGTGTGCGAAGAGGGTCGGCAGAAGCACGGTCCCCACGGCCATTGCTCCACACATGAAGCTTGCGGCGTCAATCGCGAGCCTGCGAGGGCCCTCGTGCCATCGCGACAGCCAGGCGAAGGCGACATAGGGGAGCAGCAGTGGCCACGACATGTGGATCTGCAGAATCCACACGAGCGACGCGCCCATCATGGCGAACGCAAGGGGTGGCGCGATCTTCCCGATTCTGAATGCCGGTACTGTCTCGAAGAATCCCAGAAAAAAGACGATGGCCGGTGCGAGTACGTAGGACGGGTTGATGATGTGCGTCGAGAATTCGAGCGTCCATGGCACGGTCATCAGCCAACCCCAGACGAGCCACGATGGCATCGAGGGAATCCGCGCCTTGATGTACGCGGCGAACGCCGCGAGGGCACCGAACGACAGCACGTTCAACAGCACGAACGGCGCTTCCGGCGCCGCCACCAATTTCAACGGCAGGCTGATGAGCAGCGCCTGAAGCGCGCCAGGAATCTCGCTCTTGGTCCAGACGACGTCCGGGCCGAAGTACGGCCACGCACCCGTGGCGTAGTGCCGCAGACCCATGAGGAAGATCTGCGTTTCGTCCTCGAAGAAGAACTCGCGCGAGAGTCCGTAGAGCAGTCGGAACACGAACAACCCAACGATGGCCAGTGCCCAGACAAGGCGGTGCCGTCCTTGACTGGCCGCGCTTACAGCAGTCGGTGAGATGCTCATAGGTTTTGACGTTGCCAGATCATGCTTCGAGGGGCTCGTGAAGGAAGTGTGTCAGCTGTCTCAGGCCCATTGCCCACCGCCCATAGCCTATCGCCCGGTGGCGGCCCCTGTGTGACTATAGTCTTCGCGTGCCTGCCGCCGTCCCCATCGTCGTCGCAATGTACGTGGCCTTCATGGCCGTGGGGTGGATCGCCTCACGCAAAGTGCGCGAAGGCTCGGCCGCGGACCTGATCGTCGCAGGTCGTTCCATGCCGCTCTGGGTCGCCGCACTCACGATGACGGCAACATGGGTCGACGGCGGCTATCTGCTTGGAACCACGGAAGGCGCCTACAAGTCCTCGATCCAACTGGGCATTCAGGGCGGCCTCTGCTTCGGGATCAGCTTGATCCTCGGCGGCCTCTTCTTCGCCGGCACCATGCGACGCTTCGGCTTCACGACGCTCATCGATCCACTCGAAGCCCGCTTCGGCAAGCGGTGGGCCGCTGTGCTCTTTCTGCCGGCTCTTGCGGGCGAGCTGTTCTGGAGCGCCGAGCTGCTCGTCGCGATTGGCTCGACGTTTGGCGTCCTGCTGGGCATGTCGCTCACGACCGCGATTCTGCTCTCCGCTGTCGTGACCACCGCCTATACGGTTATGGGGGGAATGTGGTCCGTCGCCTACACCGACATATTTCAGCTAGGGCTGGTCGCGGTCGGCCTGGCCGCGGCGCTTCCTTACGTGCTGGCCGGCGTCGGTGGATTGCACCATGCGCTCGAGATGTACGTGGCTGCACGCCCAGATGGTGCTGGCCTCGTTCCGCCGCTGTCGTCTCACGCCGCTCTCTGGAGCGGAGGCGCGATTGTCGGCTGGTGGGACACGTCGCTGATGCTGGTCTTCGGCGGCATCCCGTGGAACTGCTACTTCCAGCGCGTCCTGTCGTGCCGCACGCCGCGCGATGCGAAGGGGCAGTCGATTCTTGCCGGTGTTCTGACGATCGCGTTCACGGGTCCTCCGCTGCTCATGGGCATTGCGGCGTTCACCTATCCGTGGCCCACAGAGGTTGTCGCGAGGCTGAGTGCGACGCCAGCCGACGCGATGCCGCTGTTGTTCGCGCGCGCAGTTCCACCGGCCATCGGCCTGCTCGGCCTCGCCGCGATCATCGGCGCCGTCACATCCAGTTTCAGTTCGTCGATTCTCTCTGCTGGGTCGATGCTCAGTTGGAACTGCTTCAAGCGACTCGTCTGGCCGTCGCTCTCGGTGCCACAGATGCGTCGTGTCATCCGGTCGTCGATCTTGCTCTTTGGAGCCCTTGCCACGGTGCTCGCGCTGAAGGTCCAGAGCGTGCAGGCGCTGTGGTTCTTCACGAGCGACCTGGTGTTCGTGCTGCTATTCCCGCAACTGCTCTTTGCGCTGTTCGATCCGCGGGCGAACCGGATCGGCTCGATCGTTGCGTTTGTCGTGTCGCTCACGCTCAGGGTCGGTGGCGGCGAGCCACTGCTCAATTTGCCCGCGTTCATTACGTATCCTGAGAGCGTGCCGTTTCGAACGGTGGCCGCTGCGGCCGGACTGGTGCTGCTGCCGCTCGTGAGTCGCTTGACGACGCATCTCGATGCCCCGCGGCCGCTGCGAAATCTCGCTGCGCTCGAAAGTGGGGATCTCGGAACGGCGGCCGGCGTCGGCGTCCCTGTGTCACGATGAGAACCCTGTTCGCCTGGCTCGCTCACTTCTACACATCGCTCGGCTTCGTGTGCGCCGCGGGCATCGCCGTGCTTGCCGTGCGAGGAGACGATGCGTCTTTTCGCCTGGCGTTCGGGTTGATGATGGTCGCAACAGCGATCGACGCAACCGATGGTTGGCTGGCGAGAGCCGCGCGCGTGCACGAGGTCTTGCCGAATTTCGATGGAAGCGCGCTCGACAATCTCATCGATTTCCACACCTACACATCACTTCCGCTCTTTCTGCTCTGGCGTGCGGGCACGCTCACAGACGGCCTGGCGTGGCTGCTGTTGCTGCCTCTCCTTGCCAGTGCGTACGGTTTCTCACAGGTCAACGCAAAGACGGATGACGGCTTCTTTCTCGGCTTTCCGTCCTACTGGAACATCGTCGCGTTCTATCTGTATGTGCTCCGAACGCCCGAATGGGTGTCGGTGTCAGTGATCGTGATCTTGTCCATCTTGACGTTTGTGCCGACGCACTACATCTACGCGACGCGTGGAGGACCATTCGCGTGGCTCATCAACGTCGGTGCGGCTGTCTGGTTCGTGCTGTTGGGAGTGGTGCTGCGAAGTGCGCCGCACATCTCGAGGCCGTTGGCGCTCGTGTCGCTGATCTATCCGGTGATGTACCTGGCCCTCTCGGCCGTCGTCACCGCACAGCGCCGCGTGAAG
>JBEBGB010000889.1:0-2152 GCA_040081675.1 Vicinamibacterales bacterium | reverse complement strand
CGCCGTAGCCGTTCACCGAGAAGGCGTAGCCGCGTTGCTGGTCGAGAAAGGGATCGAAGAACACAGTGACGGTGTCATCGCGACCTGTTTGATCGCGATCCGCGCGGTTGGCGCGAACGATTGAGGTATCTGTGTAGTGGGCGTGTACGCCGATGTAGATCTGCTGGCTGTCGTAGGCAATGAAGACATCGGTCGCTTCGCTCGCAGGCGCGGAGTCCAGGGGGCGTTCCTGCAAGAACGTATCGATCTTCGCCGCCGTCGCCCAGACGGCGTCGTCGAGCCGTCCATCGATGCGAGGCGGAGCATCCAGCCGCGACGGTGAGATCGACGGGTGTTCTCGGACTGTGCGATCGATCGTGGCTTGCGTATCCTGCGCCACAAGGGCGGACGGACACACGACCGACATCGCGCCAGCCAGCAAGGCGGCGGCCACGCGGAAACTAGGTGAAGGCAATCTCTTGATTATAACCCGAACATGGCTAGCTCAGCAGGATAGACATGCGCACGAGCGCCGAGGTCACTTCCGGCGTCGCACCACACGTTGGGCGGCACGCGGCGGCACGTTATACTTCGAGGCTCGTTTCAGGGAGACATATGCTTCGTTCACTCGCGCGACAGGTCACTCCGGCAGTATTCGGCATTCTCTTCAGTTCGACCGCTCTCTTCGCCCAAACCCCGGCAACCACAGGTCCCTGGACCACTCAGGCGGCAAGCGCTGGTCTGGCCTTGACGCAAGGCAACAAAGACACATCGTCGGTGAATCTCGGATACGAGATGGTCTACGACCCGAAGAGGAACAACATCGTCAAATCGGACGGTCTGTTGCTCTATGGCAAGACCGACGGCGAGAAGACGGCGGACCGTCTGGGTTTGAATATTCGCGACGAACGTCTGTTGAGCGGGCGGTCGTATGCGTACGTCCAGACGCAGTTCCTTCGCGACGAGTTCAAGAACATCGACTATCTGGTCGCGCCAACCGTCGGCGCCGGCTACCGCCTCGTGGATACGCCCGCAACGAAGTTCTCAGTGGACGCCGGTGTTGGCGGCGTGTGGGAAAAGGCTCCAGATTTCAGCGTGAAGAAATCCGGCGCCATCACGTTTGGCGACAAACTGTCGCGCAAGATCTCGGCGAACACCGCCGTCAGCCAGAACTTCACCGCACTGTACAAGACGTCGGACCTGAGCGATGCGCTGTACAGCTTTGGCGTCGCGTTGACGGCCTCGATGTCGGCACATTCGCAGTTGAAGGTCGAAGTGCTCGACGTGTACAAGAACCTGGCGCCCGTACCCTTCGAGAAGAACGATCTCGCTCTCATTGTCGGTCTCGTGTTCAAACGTTGATCTCGCGACGTGCGTGTCAAGACGGGCTGGTCGCTCGGGCGACTGGTCACCTGAATCTGGAGTAGCCACCATGAAATTGATTGTGCGGGTCGCCTCTGGTGCGGCCCTCGTTGCGGGCGTCGGCCTCATGCTGAACGGTGCAGCACCGATGCAGGCTCAAGCCCCGACGATTGAACCGCTGCACTTCCACCACGTGCATCTGAACTCGGTGGATCCCGCGGCGGCTGCCGCGTACTACCCGAAGCCCTTTGCGAAGAGTGCGACCAAGACGACCTTCAACGGGCTCGAGGCCGTGAAGACCGGGAACATCTACATCCTGTTCACCAAGGTTGCGACGCCGCCGACCAATGAACTGACCGGGCCGCAGACCTCCGTGTGGCACTTCGGCTGGAACACGCCGAATTCGCGCGAATACAACGCCAATTTCCGGAAGATGGGGCTGACGATCGCGCAGATGTGGAACGGCTCGGATGCCGATGCAAAGTTGGTGGACCTCTCAGGCGACATTCCGACACCCCCGGGCGGCGGGTTTCCGACGCAGGAGCAGGTGCTGGAGCTGCGCGCCAAGGGTGCAAAGGTCGACCCGGCTGTCGTGGCGGGGGGCTTTGGCTATCTGCGCGGACCTGACGGCGTGATGATCGAGAACGCGCAGTCGGGTGCGGCGGAGCGCTTCAACCACGTGCACATGTATCACGAGCACCCGGCCTGCGCCATGCAGTGGTACGCGACGCACCTGGGCGCGACGATACCGCAGGGACGTGGCGGCGGTGCCGGTCGCGGCGCGGCTGCACCTGCAGCACCTGCGGGACCG
>JBEBGB010000888.1:0-2153 GCA_040081675.1 Vicinamibacterales bacterium | reverse complement strand
AGATAGAGAGTCGCCGCGGTCGCGGCGAGGAAGATCGCCCATTCGACGACACGCCGTGTAAACGTCGCGGGATGTTGTGAGGTGTCAGACATGCGGCTATCCACGTCAGCGACGCGGCGCCAACTGTTCGACTGAGCGCTTGATCGAGGCAAGCGCCCGTTCGAGCGACGCGCGTCTTGTCGACGACGGCCGTCCGTCGCAACCGTCACTCCGGCGTCGACGCACACCGACACGTCCCAGTGCGGTGTGAAAGTAATGCGTGGAGTATAGCTGCTTGATCGCCACGACGCCGAACCTGCGGCCCTGCGCGGTGCCGCGATGGATGACGCCGTGATTAGGCGGGTGTCGCGCCTCTGGGGCTGAAGAACCAACGCTTCGTCGCCTCGGTAGCCCCCAGGTAAGTGGTAACGATTCCGACGACGGTGATCATCTCCACGGTCGAAAGCGGCACAAAGCCAAAGAGCCTGGACGCGGACCCGAAGAACGGAACGGCGAGGGCGAACACCGTGGCCGCGACCGTCGTCCACAGCAGGAGAGCACTGGGCCGGCTGCGCCACGCAGGCCCGCGCGTGCGCAGGATCAGCACGACGCCGAGTTCGGTGAGCAGCGACACCACGAACCACGTCGTCTGGAACGTGGCTTCACCTGCACGGAAGAGCAGAAGCAGCGCGGCGAAGGTCAGGAGGTCGAAGATGGAGCTGACGAGGCCGAACACGATCATGTAGCGCCGGACCTGCGCGATATCCCAGCGCTGGGGGTGCGTCACGCGCTCGGGGTCGACCAGGTCGGTGGAGATGGCCATCGACGGCACGTCGGAGAGGAAGTTGTTGAGCAGGATCTGCTTCGCGACCAGCGGCAGGAACGGCAGGAGCGGCGACGCGACCGCCATGCTCACCATGTTCCCGAAGTTCGCGCTCGTGGTAATCGAGATGTACTTGAGCGTATTCGCAAACGTGCGGCGCCCGTCTTCCACTCCTGTCCGCAGGACATCGAGGTCGCGCTTCAACAGGATGATGTCGGCGCTCTCGCGTGCGACGTCGACGGCCTGGTCGACCGAGATGCCGACGTCAGCCGCGTGTAACGCGGGGGCGTCGTTGATTCCGTCCCCGAGGTAGCCGACCGAGTGACCCGTGCGCTGAAGCGCGCGCACGATGCGTTCCTTCTGTTGGGGATCGATCTCGGCGAAGAGCGACACCTTGGGCGCCGCATGCCAGAGTGCCTCGTCATCGAGCTTCGCCAGCGCGTCGCCCGTGAGCATCGAGGTCGGGTCGATCCCGACAGTCTCGGCGAGGTGACCCGTGACGAAGCGGTTGTCCCCCGTGATGATCTTGACCTGGATGTTCAGCTTCGCAAGGTCGCCGAGCACACGTGCCGCGTCGGCCTTGGGCGGGTCGAGGAAGAGCAGAAAGCCCGCGAAGACCATCTCCGCTTCGTCGTCGCGCTGGTAGGTCCCCTTGGCCGAGACGGTACGCGTCGCGAGCGCGAGCACGCGAAAACCCGCCAGGCCCTTCGCTTCGTAGTACGCGGAGAGCTCGGCAGTGACGCCGTCCGTGAGGGCGAGCAGAGCGCCGTCGCGCTCCACCCGCGTGCAGACCGAGAGCACGTTCGAGAACGCGCCCTTCGTGACGACGAGATGCCGCTCAGCGTCGCCCCCCTCGGCCATGACGATCGTCAGCCGCTTTCTCAGGAAGTCGTAGGGGATCTCGTCAATCTTGTCGTG
Source organism: Vicinamibacterales bacterium (assembly GCA_040081675.1). GTDB lineage: Bacteria > Acidobacteriota > Vicinamibacteria > Vicinamibacterales > CAVVIG01 > CAVVIG01. Next base: position 433 of record JBEBGB010000888.1, on the reverse strand, counting down.
TCCTGAAGTGGACAGGCCCGCCTGGGCCCCCGCCGCCACGATCGCCGCATCGATCGGGTTGTCGATGCCCGTCTCGAAGGATGCATTGAGAAACGCGAGCTGCCGGACCGCGTCCGACGTGCGACCCCTGGGATCAGTAGCCTCGGCGAGGACGATTATCCCTTCAGTCAACGTGCCGGTCTTGTCGGTGCAGAGGACGGTCATGCTACCCAGGTTCTCGATCGCGTCCAGGCGCCGGACGATGACGCCCTGCTTGCTCATGGCCCGCGCGCCCGCCGAAAGCGTCACGCTCACGATCGCGGGCAGGAGCTCGGGCGAGAGGCCGACGGCGAGCGCGACCGAGAAGAGCAGCGACTCGACGAGTGGACGGTGAAGCAGCAGATTGACCGTCAGGACCGAGAGGACGATGACGACCATCGCTCGGATTAACAGG
>JBEBGB010000201.1:0-8449 GCA_040081675.1 Vicinamibacterales bacterium | reverse complement strand
CCTAGCGCCAACCGGGGAGGCAGGAAATCGCCTCCGACCCTTGCTAACCCTTCGCCACTTGAAGCAACTCGGCCAGCACGCGTTCGACCTGCGCGTCGGTGTTCTCGAAGGTGCCGTCAGTGTGAATGACGAAGTCCGCACGCCTGGCTTTCTCCTCTGCGGAGAGCTGCGCGCCCAGACGCTGTTGCGCAGCCTCGGCGGACAACCCGCGAGCGGCCAACCGGGCCAACTGCATCTCGCGCGGACACGTCGTGGCGACAACCTTGGCAAAGTCTCCCGCGTGACCGGTCTCGTAGAGCAGCGGCACATCGACAATCGCCAGAGGCGCTCCGCCAATCAGCTCGAAACCGCGAAGGCCGGCGGCAACCGCGCGATAGACCGCCGGATGCACAATCGCCTCGAGGTCGCGGCGCGCGCTGGCGTCGGCGAACACAAGTGGGCCGAGCTTCACGCGGTCGACTGAACCATCCGGGGCCAGCACATCGCCGAAGCGCTCGCCGATCGCGGTCGTGGCCTCCGTGCCAGGCGCCATGACGCCGTGCGCCAGTTCGTCCGCATCAAGGCATGGGACGCCGCGGCGCAGGAACGCCTCGAGCACATGGCTCTTCCCTGTCGCGATGCCTCCGGTGAGCGCCACTCTCAGCATTGGACCGCTCTGCACACCTTCGGCGTCACCGCGAGCGCAGCCGCTCGTGCGCGGCGCGGACGGTGTTCTTCAGGAGCATGGCGATCGTGAGCGGACCCACGCCGCCGGGCACAGGCGTGAGCGCACCGGCCACGGCCTCGACCGCCGGATGCACGTCGCCCAGCACGAGCGCACCGCGTTTCTCGAATGCCGCATGCCGCTTCGAACCCGGCGGGTAGAGTTGCTCGATGAATGTGCGATCTTCGACGCGCGTCGTTCCGACGTCGATCACCGTAGAACCGGGCTTCACGAAGTCCGGCGTCACGAACGCGGGACGGCCGAGCGCAGCCACGAGAATGTCCGCTTCACGACACACCTCCGGGAGATTCGAGGTTCGCGAGTGACAAATCGTGACCGTCGCGTGCTTGTTCAGCAGCAGCAATGCCATGGGCTTGCCCACGATGTCGCTCCGGCCGATCACTGTCGCGCGCGTCCCGGCGATCTCGACACCTGATCGTTCCAGAATCTCGATCACGCCTGACGGCGTGCAGGCTGCCAGCGCGGCACGGCCCTGTACGAGAAGGCCAACGTTGCTCGGATGCAGACCGTCGACGTCCTTCGCAGGATCGACAGCGTCGAAGACGCGGCGTTCGGCGTCTGGCCCCATGGCTTTCGGCAACGGTGACTGCACCAGAATCCCGTCGCACGCATCGTCTGCATTCAGTCGCTGCACCAGCGCGAGAAGGTCCGACACGCTGGCACTCGCGGGCAGTCGCTCGAGGTCTGCGCGAATGCCGCTCTCCCCCGCCGACTTCAATTTGCTGCCGACGTAGAGCTCGGAAGCCGGATCGTTTCCAACAAGCACCAACGCCAGACCAGGCCGCCGGCCGGCCTTGTGAGTGAAGGCATCGGCATCCGGCCTGACTTCAGCGCGAATGGCCTGAGCGATGGCTGTGCCATCAAGCAACCGGGCGGACATTACTTCGCGGCCTCCTGTTCGAGCAGCCGCAATGAATTCGGGCGCCCGAGCACGACGAGTTTGTCTCCGGTGCGGATCGTCGTGTCCGGCTCCGGGTTGAATTCCATGCGACGGTCCTCTCGCTGAATCGCGACCACGATCACCCCGAATCGCTGACGAAGGTTGGCGTCGAGGAGCGACTTCTCCACGAGAGAGGATGCCGGGTCGACTGGAATCTCCTCCATCGCCAGTTCGAGGTTGTCGGAGCTCGTGGCCAGGGTCATGAAGTCCACGACCGCCGGACGAATCGCCGTCTGCGCCATTTGCACGGCGCCAATCTGATACGGCGACACGACGCGATTGGCTCCAGCGCGCAGCAACTTGCGCGTCGCATCGTCTCCTTCAGCGCGACCAATGATGAAGAGGTCTGGCCGCAAGACGCGTGCGCTCAGCACGGTGTACACGTTCTCGGCATCGGTGCCAACGGCCGCGATCAGGCCACGCGCCGTGTCGATGCCGACCTGCTTCAGGACCTCCTCGTGGCTGGCGTCGGCCTGCACCGCGAGCAGCCCGTCCTGCATCGCCGCTTCGAGCCTGGCAGAGTCGCGTTCGATGACGACGAACGGCACGTTCTGTTGCCGCAGCTGACTCGCGACAATGCTGCCGATGCGGCCATATCCGCACACGATGAAGTGGTCTTTGATGGATGTGAGCATACGGGCCTGGCGGCGCAGTCTGAGACGACGGGGCAGCCCTCCTTCGACGACGATGCTGGCAAGCAGCGTGAAGACGTAGAGCGCCGACCCGACACCGCTGAACAGCAGCAGTACCGTCCAGACCTGGCCGGCGAACGAGAGCTCGTGCACCTCTCGATAACCGACGGTGGTGACGGTGATCGCGGCCATGTAGAAGGCATCCCACAGGGACCAGCCTTCGATGACCACGTAGCCCATCGTGCCCGCAACAACCACGCCCACAAGCAGGGCCACGGCAAAGAACGGGCCCTGGGCTCGCCGGAGCGTTCGACCTCTCAGTGCGTCAGACACGACGCGCGTCCGCTCGCGTCAGGCGCGGCCTTCGAGACGGCTGTGGCTCTTGCTGTACGTGAAGTAGATCACCAGCCCGATTGCCAGCCACACGATGAGGCGCACCCAGTTGGTCCATCCCAGGCCGAAAATCATCGCGCCGCACACCACGATGCCCGCAATCGCGACGAAGGGCAACGCGGGCACCGTGAAGCCACGCGGGACATCCGGCCGACGCACGCGCATGATCCAGACACCAGCGCACACCAGCACGAACGCGAACAACGTTCCGATGCTGGTCATTTCGCCGACGACGTCACCGGGAACGAAGGCGCCGAAGAGACCCGTCAGCACGAAGAACAACATGTTCGCTTTGTACGGCGTGCGGAAGCGGGGATGGAGTTCAGAGAAGATCTTCGGCACCAGTCCGTCGCGACTCATGGAGAAGAACACGCGCGACTGACCGAGCAGCATGACCAGGATGACCGAGGAGAAGCCCGCAAGAATGGCAATCGTCACGAACTTCGAGAGCCACTCGTAGCCGATCATGTAGTGACTGATCGCGAAGGCGACCGACGCTTCTCTGCCCTGGGTGCGGAAATCTTCAACCGTGGCGACACCGCCCAGGACGTGCGCAAAGAGAACAAAGAGGATGGTGCAGATCACCAGCGAGCCAAGGATGCCGATGGGCATGTCGCGCTTCGGGTTCTTCGCTTCCTGCGCGGCTGTCGACACGGCATCGAAGCCAATGAAGGCGAAGAAGACGACACCAGCGGCTCCCAGAATGCCCATGATGCCGCCATAGGCGTGCGTGACGCCTTGCGGCGTCGTGTACGTCGTTGCGGCTGGGATATACGGCGTGTGGTTGGCCGGGTTGATGAAGCCCCAACCGATGACGATGACCATGATGACGATCGCCACTTTCGTGACGACGATCACGTTGTTCACCATCGCCGACTCGGTGATGCCGCGCGCCAGCAGCAGCGACAGCAGGAAGAGGATGATGAGTGCCGGCACATTCATGATGCCGTGCACGCCGGTGCCAGCCATGACCTCGAATGGCGAGTGACACCACTCGTACGGGACTTGAAGACCCACGTACTCGAGCACCTTGTTGAAGTATTCGCTCCAGGCAATCGCAACGGTCGCGGCGCCGACGGCGTATTCGAGCGTCAGGTCCCAGCCGATGATCCACGCGATGAACTCACCCATCGTCGCGTACGAGTAGGTGTACGCGCTGCCTGCGATTGGAATCATCGATGCGAACTCGGCGTAGCAGAGTCCGGCAAACGCGCATCCGAGCCCGGCCACCATGAAGGCGATGGTGACCGATGGACCAGAGCGCTCTGCGATGGCGGCAGCCGTTCGCACGAAGAGGCCTGCACCGATGATGGCGCCGATGCCAAGCGCGACCAACGCGGGCGCGCCGAGCGTCCGTTTCAGAGTGATCTCGCCGCCCTCGTGCTCGGCCAGCAGGTGATCGATGGACTTCGTCCTGAACAGTGAACCCGCCACCTCTTACTCCCTTCTACCGTCTTGCGCGTGAAGCTGTTGAAATGTGCTGCGATTATACGCGGGCAAGTCGTTCGAGAAAGGCTCGGACTCGGGCCGCCGGGTCGTTCCCGACGAGAATGTCCGTGATGACCGCCACTGCCGACGCTCCTGCTGCGAGAACGTCGGGCGCCAGGTCAAGGGTAATGCCCCCGATGGCGACGACGGGCATGTGGGCGTCGCGCGCTGTGTCCGCCGCTTCACGCACCGCACGCAAACCAACAGGCATGTAGCCCGTGTCCTTCGTAGCCGTCCCGAAGACGGGACCGGTCGCGACGTACTGCACGGGTTCTCGCATCGCGGCCTCGAGTTGTTCCGCGGTGTGTGTCGACAGACCGACGAGCGCGGCGGCGCCGATCACCTGTCGAACCGCCATCGGCGTGAGATCGTCCTGGCCCACGTGGACCCCGTGGGCCCCGGCCAGGCGCGCAATGTCGGCTCGATCGTTGACGATGACCGTGGCCTGGGCTGCGGCAGCCCGTCGCACGATGCGTTCTGTGTCGTTCAGGAAGGTGCGGGAGGGCGTGTGCTTGGCGCGAACCTGCAAGAGCGTGGCGCCGCCGTCCATACACGCCGCGGCGAAGTCGGGCAGGGTCCATCCGGCCTTTGCACAGACCTCAGCGTCGCACACAGCGTAGAGCCGCGAGGGCAGCGACGGGAGAATCAAACCGCCTCGGCGAGACGGCCTGGCGCACGGACCTGGAGGTAGCGGTCCATGAAGGAGGTGCTCAGGCGGCCGGCGACGAAATCGGGATCGTTCAGCACCTTGAGGTGCAAGGGAATACTGGTCTTGATGCCTTCGATCACGGTCATCTCGAGGGCGCGCTTCATGCGAGCGATGGCTTCGTGCCTGTCGCGGCCGTGCACGATGATCTTGGCGATCATCGAATCGTAGTACGGCGTGATCGTGCACTCGTTGTGCGCGAGCGTCTCCACGCGCACGCCCGGACCGCCAGGCACCGAGAACACATGAATGACGCCCGGACACGGGACGAAGGTCTCCGGGTCTTCGGCGTTGATGCGGCACTCGATGGAATGCCCGGTGAAGGTGACGTCGGCCTGCCGGAAGGTCAGCTTGTGACCAGCCGCAATGCGGATCTGCTCTTTCACGATGTCGATGCCGGTCACCATCTCGGTGACGGGGTGTTCGACCTGCAGCCGCGTGTTCGCTTCCATGAAATAGAAGTGACCGCCCGGATCCATCAGGAATTCGAAGGTGCCCGCGTTCGTGTAGTGCACCGCCTTCGCTGCGTCGATGACGATGCCGCCGATCTTTCGACGCATCTTGTCGGTGAGGGCCACCGATGGCGACTCTTCGATCAGCTTCTGATGCCGGCGCTGGATGGAGCACTCGCGCTCACCAAGGTGCACGACGTTGCCGTGCTGGTCCGCAAGAATCTGGAACTCGATGTGACGCGGCGACTCGACGTACTTCTCGATGTAGACGTCGCCGACACCGAAAGCCGCTTCGGCCTCACGTTGCGCGGTCTTGACCGCACCTGCCAGTTCGGAAGGCATTCGGACGACGCGCATGCCGCGTCCGCCGCCGCCCGCCGTGGCTTTGACGATGATTGGATAGCCGATATCCTTGGCGACCTTGAGCGCCTTCTCTTCGGTGTCCACCGGGCCGTCGCTGCCTGGAAGGATGGGCACGCCGGCCTTCTTCATGACTCGCCGCGCGCGAGCCTTGTCGCCCATGAGGCGAATGGCCTGCGGGTCGGGGCCAATGAACTTGATGTGGCACGCCTCGCACACTTCCGCGAGGTATGCGCTCTCCGAAAGGAAGCCGTACCCCGGATGGATCGCGTCCGCTCCGGTCACCTCGGCCGCACTGATGACCGCGGGCACATTCAGGTAACTGTCGGCGCTTCGCGCGGGGCCGATGCAGACGTCCTCATCCGCAAAGCGGACGTGAAGCGAGTTCTCGTCGGCCTCGGAGTACACGGCGACAGTCTTGATGCCGAGTTCACGGCAGGCGAAGATGATCCGCATCGCCACTTCGCCGCGGTTCGCGATCAGAATCTTCTTGAACATCTATTTGGAGCGCATTTCAAGAACTAGAGCACTACCACCGAGGTCACGGAGACGAACTGAAGACACGGCTCACTTTGTGTGTAGTCTCCGTGTTCTCGGTTCCGCGCCGTGTCCTCCGTGGTAGAGCTTTTTGTCATATTGCTACTAGCTCTTAGTACGAATGGCGAACAGACGCTCCCCGTACTGCACCGGCTGGCCGTTTTCAACGTAGACGTTGACGACCTCGCCGTCGTACTCGGAGTCGATCTCGTTCATCAGCTTCATGGCTTCGATGATGCAAAGCACCTGGCCCTTTTTCACCGTGGTGCCGACATCGACGAGCGGCGCCGCCCCGGGTTCAGCCGACCGATAGAAGGTGCCGACTATCGGCGACTTCACCACGGCCAGTTCAACATCGACATCAGGGAGGCCAACCGGCATCGAAGGCGCGGTCGCGACGTGTGCTGTCGGGACCGCCGGCGTCCCAGCAACGGAAGGCCCGGGCACAGCCACGAACGCACCCGAGACGTGCTTCTTGATCTTCAGCCGGAGGCCGTCCTGTTCGACTTCGAACTCCGAGAGCTCGTGTTCGCGCACGAGATCGAGAATCTGTTTGAGGTGGTCGAGATCCATCAGTAATTGAAGATCGAAGATTGAAGATTGGAGGTCGGCCTTTCAGGCTCGGCCCTCGTTCAGACCGCGATCAGCTCCGTCGGCGCATTCGTGAGCAGTTCCACGCCACTCTCCGTGACCAGCACATCGTCTTCGATACGAACACCGCCCCACCCTGGGAAGTAGGCGCCCGGCTCGATCGTGAAGACCATGCCTGCCGTCACTTCTTCGGCGTTGACGTCGACGTTCGAACCGCGCTTGGCGATGCGAGGTCCTTCGTGCACTTCCAGTCCCAGGCCGTGCCCGGTTCCGTGCCCGAAGGCCGCGCCCATGCCGGCCGTGTTCAAGACGTCCCTCGCAGCAGCATCGATATCGAATCGTGATGCGCCTGGAACGCTGGCCGCAACGGCGCGGTCATGCGCTCGCCGTACCGCATCGTAGACCTCGTGAACCCTTTCCGACGGCTTTCCGACCACGACTGTTCGTGTGAGGTCAACGCAGTATGAGTCGTGGACGCCTCCGAAGTCCAGCACCACCAGGTCACCTTCGCCTAAGCTTCGGCTCGTCGGCCTCGCGTGCGGCAACGCGGCATTTGGGCCAGAAGCGACGATCGTCTCGAACGCAGCCTTCTCGAAACCGGCGCGCCGGACGGCGGTGTCGATGTCGAGCGCCAGTTCACGTTCCGTCATTCCGCGCTTCACGAGACCGAGCACGCGGACCGTCACCTCTGACAACATCTGTCCGGCGATACGCAACACATCGATCTCGTACGCGTCCTTCACGCACCTGACCCGTTCGACGATGTTCTCGACCGGAACGAGGGTGGGCGGAGCAGAAAGCGACGCCAGCGACGATTGAAGCCAGGCGTGGCGACTCACCGTCAGGTGCGCACCTTCGAACCCGATGCGCTGAGCACCACCCGTGGACAGCGCGGATGCCAGGGTCGCGTCGTACGAGCCATCGACCACCACGAGCTCGAGGCCGGGACACGCGTGGCCGGTCTGTTGCGTGTCCGCAACGACGGTCGTGTACCGCGAATCAGTGATGAAATGAAGGGCGTTGGGCGTGAGGACCACGCAGGCACTGCTTCCACCGAAATTGGTCAGGTACGCGATGTTCGGTATGGACACGACCACCAGCGCGTCGAGCGATGCGGTCGCCATGGCGGCGCGAACGGCGGCGTGGCGCCGGCTAAGTGCGTCGCTGGGCGCGTACGGCATGGATGGCCTCCGTCCATTTCTCGAGCGCCGCGACCGTCGCAGCGGCACGTCGGCTCACGGCGTCTGAGTCGCCGGCCGAATGGGCGGCGTCGCCGCCGGATCGCAACGTGCGGATGATGCGATCGAGATCTGGGTCGTTGGGGGCCAGCTTCTGAGCGGACTCATAGAACGAAAGGGCGTCATCGCGACGTCCCAGTTGCCGAAACGTATCGGCGAGTGCACGCGTCGCAGCGTAGCTGTCAGGATTGACGGCCAGTGCCGTTTGCAGTTCGGCGGCGGCTTCCTCGAGTTGGCCGAGTGCGAGCAGCGCCCTGCCCAGGGTGACACGTGCTGACATGAAACCCGGGTGGGTCTCGAGGCCCGTGCGACAGGTCGCGACAGCCTCGGCCAACTGGCCCAGGCGTCGCTGTTCTTCGGCGAGTTGAGCAAACGCAATCGACGCAGG
>JBEBGB010000887.1:0-2158 GCA_040081675.1 Vicinamibacterales bacterium | reverse complement strand
CGCGCTGTGGCTGGTGATCGTCGGCGCGATGGCGTCCACCGCTCGGGCACAGACGACCGCCACGATCGCCGGAACTATTGCTGACTCGTCCCAGCGTCCACTCTCGGGCGTGCTGGTGACGCTCCGCCAGGCTGCAACCGGTGTCACCCGGACGACGACGACCGAACCGGACGGCCGATTCGTGGTCGCCGGTCTGTCTGCCGGACAGTACGAGCTGCGTGCGGAGCTCAGCGGCTTTCGACCCGTGGCTCTGACCGGCCTCGTAGCCACGGTCGGCGACATGGTGTCAGTGCCGCCGATCGCGTTGGAAGTGGGCGGCGTCCAGGAAGTGGTCACCGTCACTGGCAGCGCGGCGATGATCAACACGCAGTCCTCAGAGCTCAGCTACCTGGTCGGTGCGCAAGCGGTGGCCTCGCTACCGCTCAATGGGCGCAACTACACAGACCTGGCGCTCCTGCAGCCAGGCGTCGTGGCCTATCCATCGCGGGACGGCGGTTCGGTGGTTGCGCATGGCCTGGGAATGAGCGTCAACGGACAGGACTACCGGTCCAACGTCTACCTTCTGGATGGCACGCTGATCAACGACTTCACCAATGGTCCTGCCGGCAGTGCGGCTGGCACGACGCTCGGCGTCGAATCCATCCAGGAATTCCGGGTCGAGGCCAACGCCTACAGTGCGGAGTACGGCCGTAACTTCGGCGGGCAGATCAACGTGCTGACCAAGGCGGGATCGAACGACCTGCGCGGCAGCGCCTACGAGTTCCACCGCAACGACGCGCTCGACTCGAAGAACTACTTCGATGTGGCAGGCAAGCCCGACTTCACGCGGAATCAGTTCGGCGGCGCCGTAGGCGGCCCGCTCGTCCGGGATCGGTTGTTCTTCTTCCTCGGGTACGAAGCGCTGCGCGAGACGCTCGGCAAGACCATCTCGAGTTTCGTGCCGGACGACAACGCGCGCGCCGGCCTGCTGCCCGATGGACCGGTCGTCACCGCAGCGGCGGTGCTGCCGTATCTGAACGCGATACCGCGCGCCAACGGACCCGCGATCGGGTCGGGGCTCGCCACTTACACGTTCAACTTCGATCAGCCGGTCGATCAGAACTTCTTCCAGGGACGGCTCGACCATCAGCTTGGCGGGGCGCACCAGTTCTTCGGCCGCTACACCTACGACGATGTCGTGCAGCGGCTGCCGACGGACTATCCGCAGTTTCCGCGCGCGTTCATCTCGACGAACCAGTTCGCGACGCTCGAGTACCGCAACGTGCTGTCGTCCCGCACATTCCAGACAGCGCGTTTCGGGTACAGCCGCACGCGCATCGGCCAGAATGTCGAAGCCAACCTCGAGTCGCCATTACCACCGTTCGTCGCCGGGCGGGACCTGGTGGGCGACATCGACATCGGCGGGATGCAGCGGTTCGGTCCGCAGACGTCCGCCAACCTGCGTCTCGCGCAGAATGTCTACAGCGGCCAGTACGATCTCACGCACGCCCGGGGCGGCCACTTGTTCAAGGGGGGAGCGATGGTCGAGCACTATCGCGACTTCATGACCAACCCGACGTTCAGCCTTGGCATCTACACGTTTGCCAACGTGCGCGCATTCCTGGAGAACCGCGCCACGCGCTTCGTCGGCCTGGGACCGACTGGCGACATCAACCGCGACTGGCCCTGGACGCTCTTCGCCGCATACGTGCAGGACAACTATCAGCTGGCACCCCGTCTGACGGTGAATGCCGGCTTGCGGTACGAGGGCACCACCATGCCGATCGACGAAGGCGGGCGTGATTCGTCGCTCATCAACCTGAGCGACTCCGCCGCTACCGTCGGCCCGCTCTATCAGAACCCGTCGAAGGCGAACCTGTCGCCGCGCGTCGGCGCCGCGTGGGACGTGCTCGGCGACGGCTCGACCTCGGTGCGAGGTGGCTACGGCCTGTACTTCAACACGAACAATCAGCAGAACCTGATCGTCACGGTCACCAACCCGCCGGCGACACCGCGCTTCGTCATTGCGAATCCGACCTTCCCGGTGCCCCCGTTCGATCGTGGGGTGGGCAACACCATCCGCCCCGTGCAGTGGGATCTCGACGCGCCACGGCTGAAGATGTGGAACGTCAGCCTCCAGCGGTCGCTGCCGGCGAGCGTCATCGCCACAGTCGGGTAC
>JBEBGB010000200.1:0-8469 GCA_040081675.1 Vicinamibacterales bacterium | reverse complement strand
GGCGATGTCGACGGCTGTCCTGGCCTTCTGAACGCACAGGGGTTCGGGATCTGCATCGAAGACCTCGTAGAGCCTCACCGGTGTCTTTCGACCGGCAACAGTTATCAGGTCGACCTCTCGGATCTGGTAATGCGAGGCATCAGGAAGGGCGCGATGGGTCTCCTCGGTGATCAGCAGGTCGAGCCCATAGTGCTTGGTAAGGCCCTCGAGTCGAGAGGCGAGATTCACCGTGTCGCCGATCACGCCGCATTTCAATCGGTTCGCGGCGCCGATGGTGCCAAAGGTCAGCTCGCCTGTAGCGATCCCGATACCGACACGCACTGGTGCGGCGCCGTTGCCCTCGTCTGTGCTCGTCCAGGCGCGCAGCGCGCGCACGATCGCGATGGCAGCGTCGATCGCCGCGCCTGGGCCGCGGTCGAACACCGCCATCACGGCATCGCCGACGTACGAATCGACGAAGCCGCCGCTCGCCTGCACCGCCGGTTCCACGCGCAACAGGAAGGCGTTGATGAACTTGATCGCATCATCAGGTCCGAGGTCCTCAATCCTCTGCGTGAACTCGCGGATGTCCAAGAAGAGGATCGATGCCTCGCCGCGGACATGATCGCCCAACCGCACGTCGGCGATTGAAGGGCGGCCCAGCATCTCGAGAAACGTGTGGGGTACAAACCGGGCATGGGCGGAGGTGAGTTCCACCTGACGCTCCAGCGCTGCACGCAGCTTGTCGAAGAGCCGCGCGTTTTCAAGTGAGACGGCCGCTTGTGCCCCGAGCACCTCGACCGTGCGGCAGCGTTCGGTCGTGAAGGCGCCTCGCACCCTGGCGTTCTCCAGGTACGCGAGGCCGATCGTCGTGCCCTTGGTAATCAGCGGCACGCAGAGCACGGAATGCGGCTGCGCCGAGACGACATACGGATCGGTGCCAAAGGTCTCATCGACTGAGGCATCGTCCAGGACGACGGGCTCCGCCGAATGCCAGACATAGTTCACAATCCGCTGTGGAAGATCGTGACAATCGACGGCGTTCCGACCGCGAATCATCCGCACCTCGCCATTGACGCCGACCTCGGCCGCCAGCCGCAGTTCCCCGGCGTCAACGAGCATCAGCGCCCCGCGCTGAGCGCCCGCGTGCACGACAATGGCCTGCACGACCTCGACGACCATTTCCTCCAGAGAGACTCTCTGCGTGATCGCCGTAGCGACGCGAATCATCGCGTTGCCATCGATCGCGCCGGCCGCCGATGCCGTCGCCGCAGCGGTCCTGATGGTGTAGGCGGATTGATGGTGAACCAGATCCGGGTAGCGCGCGGAGAGCGCCGCGGCCCAGGCCTGGCCGCCCCAGACACCGTGGGCCCGCGAGGCGGCATCCACGTGCACTTCGGCCAGATCGGTTGCGCCAAGCGCGAGATAGAACCGCGCGGCGCGTTCGAGGAACATCCCGACATCATTCAGCGCGCCGACGCTTCGCGCCTTGCCGATCGCCAGATCGAAGCGGGAAATCGCCCGGTCCATTCGGCCGGCATCGAAAGCCAGCTCCGCGCGCAGCAGGTCGGCCCGATGCGCGAAATTGTCGGGCGCCCAACGTGCCCAGCGTTCGATTCGGCGAGTCAGATGGACGGCGCGCACGCGCATGGCCAGACGGCGGAACGGTGCCGCCCGCCGCGCGAGCTCAATCAGCGCAAGCGCTTCGTAGAACTGGTAGAAGGGCTGATACGGCATGCCCAGAATGCCATTGAGGTTGTCGGTCATACGGCGGGCGCGGAAGAGCACCTCGATGTAGTCGCCCGCCATGAGCGCTTCGAGCAGCTTGTACTTGTGGAAGTACGCCAGCGACGTGGCGTCAGCCTGCTCCGTCCAGAGCTGAAAGTTCTCGGCATCGTCGAAGGCATTGGCGAAGGAGTCGTTCGTCAGCCCCCGCATACGCCCGACGCTCGCGCGGGCCATTGTGATGATGCGCCGCGTCTTTTCGTGGCGCGAATCCGTCACCGCAGTGAGGTGCTGTTCCAGGTAATCGGACACGCGTGCCAGCGGCTGCCCGGCCATCAGCGCATAGGACGCGTGCGCGTATCGGCAGTAGCCGTGGTACTCCAGATCTCCGGCGCTAATCGCCTTGTCGGCCCCCTCGAGGAACACCGGCAGCGTTCTGGCAAGAGGCGCCGTCCAGCCCTGGATGAATCCCCCCAACACCATCAGCACACGGCCTTCGATGTGTTGCGCGCCCAGGTCGATCGCAGCCCTCCGCGCCAGTTCGCCATAGGCGAGCCCGCGCCGCGGAGCACCCAGGAGCGCGCAGTGCAGCATCCCATAGGTGACATAGCCAAAGGCCGATTCCTGCGCATTACCGTGTCGCACCGACAGTCGGACGATTCGCAGTGCGATGAGCGGCAGCAGGTTGGGCGACGAGAAGTAGGCTGGCGGACCCAAGAGCACGAGCACGCGCATGGCGGCGAGCTTGCGCGGATCGGTCATCCGTGGAAAGCGGAGGATGTCGTCGTCTGAGCACCGGGCCAGCCGGGCCTTCGTCAGGAGCAGTTCGCCGAGCACTCGTGGGACGCCCGGGTCAAGGGGCAGCGTCTCTCCCAGAAGCGCGAGAGCCTGCAAGCCGGTCTTGAGGGCCTTGCGGTACGCCAGCTGTGAGGTGTCGATCAGGATCTCGAGCTCCAGCACCCGCACCTGGTCGAGTGGGTCCAGGCTCCGACCGAGCAGGTCTGTCGCGATGCCCTGAGCAGCGGCGGTTCGATTCTGAAGATAAGCAACCCCGGCGCGTTCCAGTGCGATCTCGAAGGCCAGTCGTGGCGCGCCTTGCCAGCCGTCGCCCGTCAGTGTCTCTTCGGCGGCATCGAGATAGCGAAGCGCCGCATCATAGGCGTTGGCGGCCATCGTTTGGCGGGCGGCGCGGAACGCCAGGTCGCGCAGGTGCAGCCGCATCGGTTCGTCGAGGTGCTGGCGGCCTGCGATCAGGTGATCGGTGATCTCGATCAGCCGGCCGGCAGCCTCGGGTATCTTCTCGAGCAGGATCGCGCCGATGCGAGCGTGAAGCAGACTGCGCCGGTCCGAGGGCAAGGTGTCTGACGCGGCTTGCTGCACGCGGTCATGCTGGAACACATAACGTCCGAACCCGCCTGCTCCATCGTCTTCGGCCGGGAGCACCACCTCGCTTCCGACGGCTGGCGCCAGCAGGCGCACGATCTCGAGCGGCGTCTGCCCCGCTGCCAGCGCCAGAATCGAGGTCTCGAAGCTGTTCCCGTTGCAGGCCGCAAGCTGGACGATCTGCTGGGTCGCCTCTGGCAGCGCGAGGATGCGCTCGGCCACCAAGTCAGCCACGTTGTCGGCGAACCGCTCCGCCATCGAGCGGTCGTTGTCCCAACGCCATCGCCCAGTCGCCGCATCATGGAACACCAGGCCTTTCCGTGCCATGGCCAGCAGAAACTGCCGAATGAAGAACGGGTTCCCAGCTGTCTTGGCGTCGATGATCCTGGCCAGCGGTCCAGCCGCTTCAGGCGTCTCGCCCAGACTCTCGCCAACCAAGTCGGCGATGTCGGCGGTAGCCAGCGGTCCGACCTCGATAGGCGGCAACAGTTCGGCGTGCGCGTCTAGCGCCGAGAACATCAATGTCGCAGCGTGGCTGGGACCAACCTCGCTCCCGCGATACGCGGTCAGGATCGTCAGGTTGCGAATTTCAGGATCGGTCAGCAATAGTTCAATCAACGCGCGCGACGCGCTGTCGGACCATTGCAGATCATCAAGAAAAATGACCAGCGGGGATTCGGCTCGCGCCATTGAGCCGACGAACCGCCGGAACACCAGCGACATGCGGATCTGCGCCTCGCTCAGGCCGAGCGCGGGCGCCGGTGGCTGCGGGCCGAAAAGCATCTGGTAGCGCGGCATGATGTCGAGAAGGACTTGCGCACTGGGGCTGAGCGCGTCCAGCAAGCGGGCCCGCCAGGCGTCGACCTGCTCAGAGCTGCCTGCCAGGAGTCTGCGCAGCAGCAAGTCGAACGCCTGCAGAAAGGCGGAATAGGGTCGCGCGCGTTCCAGTTGGTCGAACTTCCCCTGAACGAAGTGCGCGCCCGAGGCGACAGCCGGCTTGACCAGATGCGAGATCAGCGCCGACTTGCCCGAGCCCGAGGGGCCGGTCACTCGAATCAGCCGGCTTGGACCGCGCAGTCCGACCGAGACCGTTTGGCCCAATTCAGCCAGCAGTTCCGCGCGGCCGTACAGCCGATCTGGAATGGACAATCTGGTGGACGTCCGGGTGCCCCCCTCGTCGGCAATCGCGCTGAGGAAGTCGGCGGCAGTCTGGAACCGGTCCTCGGGATTCTTCTCGACAAGCCGAAGAATCGCGTCAGACAGCGCCCGCGAAACCGAGGGGTTCAGCTCACTCGGCGGCGGTGGGACCAGCGTGAGGTGTCGGTGCACCACGGTCGCGGCGTCGGTGTCCGCAAAGGGCTGCGATCCCGTCGCGATCTGATAGAGCGTGACGCCCAAGGAGTAGAGATCGGCGCGGTGGTCGACCACGCGACTCATGCGGCCGCTCTGTTCGGGCGCCATGTAGTTGAGCGTGCCCCTGGCGACAGAGTCGCCGGGCCGTTCCCGAACAAGGTGCTCCGCGCGAACCGCTGTGCAGAAGTCAATCAGCACGACCGTCGCGAGATCCGGCGACACGACCAGGTTCGATGGGTTGACGTCGCGGTGGATAATGCCTGCCTCATGCAGGCCGCCCAACGTGCCCGCAATCTGCCGCGCCAACGGAATCAGGCGGTCGGTCGGCACCGGTCGCGGGGACCGCACATCCAGCGCCGCCATGCCGCGGTCGGGAAAGACCAGCATCGGCCCACGTTTGGTATCGAGCAGCTCTGAAGCGACCAGTGCACCCGGCAGATCAATCCCGCGGGTAATCGCGTACTCGGTCTCCAAGCGGGCCACGGCGTCCGACCAGTCGGCACTGCGCGACGGCATCTTGACGATGACCAGCGGACCTTCCGGACCGAGTCGAGCGCGATGGACGGCAAAGCTCGTCCCCTCGCTGAGCAGATGCAGCAGTTCGGGCGTCGGAATGTCCTGCACTCAACTCCCTCGAACTCACACCCGGGCAGCCGTGGGCCTCGTCACGCAGTTACGGAACGAGCCACCAACTGCGGGTCAAGATAAGCATACGGCACGGGCATCGAAGCGTTCCGTCGCTGGATCTCGACCGACAGTTCATGAAGATCGTGGCGGAACCGCCGAACGATCGGCCAAACAGAATTCGAGCCGGCGAAGAAGCTCGTCGGAAACGTCCCGAGCGGCATTTCGGTGCGTCGCGACAGAAGCCGAACCATCAGGATCTGGATTGACGCCAGCTCGAAGTCCGGCAACGCGTCCGCAAGGTCAGCCTCGGTCCATGCCTGGGTCTTGTCGGCAGGCGGCGGGCGGTAGAGCGCACCGGGTGTGTTGGGAATGAAGCCGTAATAGTCGAACTGCCCGTTGTTGCCGCCTGCGTGGCCGGCCGAGGCAGCATAGATCAATCTGGTGAGTGTTTCGATCAGCACGTCGCGCCCGGTGAAGCCCTGGTCACCGCCCGGGAGGCCGCGAATATTCCCCCCCACTCCTCCGCGGAGCTCCGCATGGAAAGCCTGCAACTCCCAGTCGTCGAGAACGTCACTGTCGTGCGGATAGAAATTCTGGACCATCGAGGTCACATAGCGCTCGAGTATCGACCATATCCGGAGTGCATCAGCGCGCCAGGGATAGTTCGGCAGGGCCTCTGTATCGTCCACCCCTCGAGCGGCCAGATCCTTGGGGATGTCGTGTCTGGTGAAGTCCCACTGTTCCCACCACGCCCGGCCCAGCAGCTCGAATGCTCCCTTCGAGCCGACGGCCATAGTCTTGTCAATTGGTCCACCCGGTGCGAGCAACTTCTGGCGCGCGCTTTCGTTCACGGCCATCGTGTATTCGAGGTGCGGCGAGAGCAGCTGGTTGATTGGGTGCGCGTCCGGCAGAGTGCGATGCATCGCCACGTCGAATACCTCGACGATGAGATGGCCGTGCAACAGGTGTTCGACCACCTCGTGCACCTGCGCATCTGCCGACTGAGTGAAGGTCTTCACCGCCAGCCACAACCCCGGGTCATCGTTCGGCGTGAAGATGGGCCCCGCATCGGGAGACTGGAACAGCTGGATGGCGATCGGCAGGAATTGGCCGTCACGCCCGACGTAGAAGAGCGAAATCGGATTGGCCAGATAGCGGCCCTCGTTGACCGATATCCCCTGAAGGATGCGGTAGTCGCAGTAGTAAAGGCGCTTCTTTGCGATTGCGGAGGCCAGAGTCTCGCCGGGGTCCATGAGCCCATCGACAAGCGCATCGGTGACCGGAAAATTGTCGGGAATCCGGTCGAAGCGACGAACCATCCCAGGGTTCACCCCGGCAAGGCGCTGGCGACCGAACTCAGCATCGAGGCGCCAGCGGGCCATCGACAGTGGCCGCTCCCGATAACCCAGGAACATATGACGATAAGCCTCGACTCCCTGCCAATGAAGCAGCCAGCTCCTGACACGACTAAGAAGGAGAGAAACCGTCGAGGCACTGATGATTTTGTAGAGTCGGCCTTCGATGTACGCGCTGTAGTCTTCAGAGGCGGCAAGGTTTCGGATAAAAGGCGGCAGCGGGACTGGCACCGTCTTCCGACTTGGAGGACCCGGCTCGTAGACATTGAAGATCTGTCTGAACCAGATCGGCCGTTGCCAAAGCTGCCCGGTTCGCGTCGCCTCGGTCTCGATGAAGCCATGCATGAATTGGTAGCTGCCACGCGCAGCCTCGAGATGACGTGCGCGTGAGACCTTACGGGTGGCCGTGTCCTTTTGCGGCAGGCAGGCGGCCATGAAGACATCGTCGGACTCGAGAAGCGACGTCGTCTCATCGGCGAAATCGAGTGCCGTGTCAGTGCGTGCGTCAGGAATGGACGCCGGCTGGCCGAATAGCCGATAGGCCAGGAGCCGGGCTCGCCGCGGCACCATCCCACCAACCCGCGCATAATCCATCGACGGCCCGTCCTCATAGCCGAGCGGCGGGATCACGCGCAGCGCCGGCGGCAAATGAGTGAGGGAAAAGAGGCACTGATTGCCTTCGTGATAGCTGAGCGACTCGACGATCTCGACGTCGGCCAGGTCGCGCCAAGGACACTCGGCGTCATCCCAGGGGTAGAGGGAACTCAGCTCGAAATGGCGGCTGTCGCCATCCTGCCAGTTCAAGAGCTGGATCTGGAACCGGTATCGGACCGGACCCTCCTTGAGGCGAGAATGGTATTCGTCCTTCAGATAGTTGCGCGACCGTGGCTCGTGCGACAGCGCCTCCTGGAACCAGGGTTCCGTGAGTTGGTCGTCATTGGGGACCCCGTCTCTTGGGAGAGCATCGCTCGCTGGGAACGTGCCGTTGTCGGAGGCAATGGGATTGGCCGCGTCAGCGAGCACCGGCAGCAACCGAAACTTCGCATAGCGCAGTCTCCCGTCATTGGCGATGAACTGAAGGGGAGTCTGACTGTGATAGTGCTGGTCGGAATAGCTTTTCGGATCGCGCCGGACGGCAGCCCGCACGTTCATGTAGCAGCGCGGATTGCGTGTGAAATACCCGACCAGATGCGCGCGACCGCCCTTCAGTCTGCCGACCGTGAACTGCCAGAAGGTATCCAGGTTCCAGAACGGAGCGGCCGATCCGGTGTTCATCAGCATGTCGAACGGACTGTCGATGGGGGCATCCGCGAACTTCAGCGACGCGCCTCGCACGACCAGCCCAGCGTCATCGAGAAAGCTGACCGACGCATGGCGAAGCCGACAGGGAAATTCACGTCCGGGATGGAAGAACGCGTTGGCCGGAATGTCGATCTTGTCCAGAATGCGCAATCGGCCGCGCAGGACGAATCCATTTTCGTGGCTCATGCGCTGACGCGTGAGTAGTGACCTGAGCGTGATCAAGAAGATCAAGACCCGCCGCATGATCCACATGCACGTGCGGCTACGTCGGAACTTCTCCCAGTTCAATACGAACAGATCTCGGATCGCCTCGCGCAAGTCTCCCCCTCGGTCCCCTAATCCACACACAGCCGCAGCGACGACGAGCCCACGCGTGTCGGCCGCGTTGGGCCGGAGTGTCCGCTGTCACCACGATGCGCCACGTGCAGCCCCGCGCCTCGTGGTCCGGGGCTACTGGCAGCCCGCTGCGCTCGGCCATTGTGGTGGCATCCGTTGTGAAGTCAAGCGAGAACGAACAAGTGCACAGCAGCAATGATCCGACGCACGGGGAGGGGGCCAGCACAAGATTGATTTGACAGCGCTGGCGACACGGACGAAGAAGTTCAAGGTCACGATCCCCGGCGAGCCTGGTTCACGCGCCGGGCGTGACAGATCTCGCCATCAGTGAACGTCGACCTGCTCGAATCCGACGCCGCGCAAGAAGTTCCTGAGGGTGACGCTCGCATTGGTCCTGGCGAGTTGCAGA
>JBEBGB010000886.1:0-2165 GCA_040081675.1 Vicinamibacterales bacterium | reverse complement strand
CAAGTCGGTCAGGCGGCTGACGCGAAGGTCCGTAGACGGTGCACGGGCCGGTGCAGCAGGAACGACCCGCTCGAGCGCTTCCATGAACCGCGTTCGGAAGCGAAGGTCGCTGGTCTCGACGGTCTCGAGTTTCGCCAGCTTTCTGAGCGACGGATGCATCGCGTCGGCCTTCAGGTGCTTCACGTCGCCAACCAGGACAGGCAGCACGAACGTCTTGCGGCGCAGTGCGCCGCCAATCTCGCGGCGAATCCAGACCGACGGCTCCCACCCTGGACCGATGAGCGCGACGAGCGCTCCAGCCGTCCGGATGCGCTCGCGCAGCACGTCGCTGAAGTTTGCGCCAGGCTCGATGTCCTCGTGATCCCAGAACACCTGCTCTGAACCGAAGCGCTCGGTCAGCCACGCGTAGAGCAGCGTTGCGTAGTCACCATCCAACCGCTTATAGCTGAGAAAGATTCCCGACATGGGGTGGCACTCTATCACTCGATCGTCGCAGCGTCGGTTGCGCACACATGGGCCAGATCGGCCGCGTCCGTTGGCTCCAGGCGACGGTCACCCCAGAACTCTTACAGTCGTTGCGCGATTTCGTTTTGAGTAAGAGCCTTTCGATCAGAGAAACCGAGCAGTGAAGCTCGACTACCGGTTTACGGGTATTTTGCGAACTCCAAGTCGGGCATCGAGTTTGCCCATGGGGACGTGGCTCACGAGTCTCAGGAGGACCATGCGTAGATCACGACACCTCATTCTGATAGTTGCTCTCACGATCGGTACCGCAGCGTGCGACGAGAGACTTTCAACCTTGGCAGGACCCACACCCGACCTGCTCCCTACCTTCGCCAGCATCCAGAAGGACATCTTCGAGGCCACTGACTCCTCGGGACGCACAACCTGCGTGACGTGTCACACCAACGTCGGCCGCAACCCAGCGGGCGGTCTGAATCTGCTGCACGACCTCGCCTACGACCAGCTGGTGAATGTTGCGTCCGGGCAGGTGCCGTCACTGAAGCGCGTCGTCCCTGGAGACCCGGTGAACAGCTATCTCGCCGCGAAGATCGATGGCCGTGCTGGCATCGTCGGTCGCCGGATGCCGTTCAACGGTCCACCGTACCTGACCGACGGCCAGATCCTGATTATGAGGCGCTGGATCGAACTCGGCGCGCCGCGCAACTGATACCTAGGAGACCTCTGTGACACGATCACTCGTTCGATTGCTTGCGGCGTCTGCGCTGGCTCTGTGCCTGGCGCCGACGGCCTTCGCCCAGGATGATGACGATGCGGTGCTGAAGCCGGCCGAGCCCGACTTCATGCTCGTCAACCTTCCGACGGCGCTACGTCTCCCGGTCTACAAGAGCTCGTTCCGCGTCACGCACCGATTCAACGGCCCCTTGAAGGGCAGCGGCATCGAGGATCTGTTCGGCCTGGACGAAGGAGCGCAGATCGGTCTGGAGTACCGATTCGGCATTGTCAAGAATGGTCAGGTCGGCTTCCTTCGACTGAGCAACAAGACCATCAACCTCTTTGCGAACTACGGCGTGCTGCGGCAGGGGAACTCGTCGCCTGTAGAAGTGGCGGCGGCGCTCTCCATTGAAGGCACGAACAACTTCAAAGACAGCTATTCGCCGTCGGTGGGAGCGGTCATCTCGCGTCGCATCGGCGACGTGGTGGCGCTCTACGTCGAGCCGACCTGGGTGAACAACACCAATGCTCTTCCCAAGGAGGTGGTGGATCACAACGACACGGTGTACGTCGGCGTCGGCGCACGCGTACGCATTCGTCCGACGGTCTACCTCGTCGCGGAAGTGGTTCCGCGGACAAGCGGCTACAAGCCCGGCACGAATCAGGCGAGCTTCGCGATCGAGAAACGAGCCGGGGGGCACATGTTTCAGTTGAACGTCAGCAACGGCGCAGCAGCGTTACCTGCGGGGCTGGCGACAGGCGCCTTCTCGAATGACAACTGGTACCTGGGCTTCAATCTCGCAAGAAAGTTCTACTGACGGAGTAGTGCCGGACAAGCCCACAAGGTGAGGGGAGGGGCGATCGCACGCGATGCGATTCGCCCCGCCGCCCCCAGCGTTGACTCACCGACGAGGTCGAGCGTCCAGCACTCTGACGTGACCGTCCTCGGCGTACTTCAGGATGGCCTCGTCGCACGTGACGAGCGTTGC
>JBEBGB010000199.1:0-8487 GCA_040081675.1 Vicinamibacterales bacterium | reverse complement strand
CGGCCAGGACACTCTCACTCCTGAGAGCCGAGGTCCCGAAATGCTGCCGTCATCACGTCCGACGGTTCTTCTGGGACGACGGAGCGAGCGCTGAGCCGGGGGCCTGACTTCCTCGCGAGCCGCGCGTTCCACCCGCGGGCGGTCCGCGCGACGCGAAAACGCTGTCGAAGTCAAGGTCCGTTGACAGCGGGCGGCCCTTCCTCCTACAACTTAGGGTCATGACCTCCCTGCCGCTGTGCGCGTGTTGTCGGTGTACCTACGCCGACGATTCTTGCCGCGCGCATGCTGCATTCGATCATCACTGCTGATCGACACCCTACCGACAGATCGCACGACAAGAAACGGACGGCCTCCCCTCGGGGCAATGTTTTCCGTTCGTGGCGCGATCGTGCCCGTCAAGCCCTGCGCCGCGAACATCGACTCGTCAGGTCGTGCACGCGGAGTTGTGCCAGTGTCGAATCCATCGTCGGACCCTGAGAATCAGGACGTCGTCAAGAGTCAGGAAGTCGTCCCGCGGCCCGAGAGCGACGAGCGGCGCACGCGTCTGTTCGAAGAACGCTACGGTGTCGGTGCGTTCGAAGAACTCTCGAGACTGTTCGGGCAACCGTGCGTGACCTACGCGCAGATTGCCCAGCGGTTTGGCGTCACGCGTGAACGCGTTCGCCAGTGGCACCTGAGCCTGTCGCCCGACAGCCCGCGCGGGCACGAGCGCCGGCGCCTGTGCCAGGCGCAGCAACAGCGGCGCCGATTGCTCGAGGATCCTGTCTACCGTGCCTTTGTGCGGGCCGCACGCACGCAGTTTCCGAACGCGAGCGTGCAGCCGGTGTTGTCGAAGACCGCTCTGCGCAAGCGCGTGGTGCGCTTCGGCCAATGGGTCATCGCGTTGAAGCGAGCTGGGACAGCACGGCGCAGACCCGGCGCGACAGACGCCGTGTCCTACTCCCTCACCGGAAGCCGCAGCAGCGTCGACTTCTTCTTTTTCCACCTGCACGACGATGCGTTCGTGCTCGTGCCGGCATCCATGGTGCCTCGTACCGGAACGACGTTCCTTGATTCTCCGACATCGAAGTATCGGGCCTTCAAGAACGTGTTCCAGCTGCCGGTTCATGAAGGGAGCACCGTCGCTGACCCGACCGTCGTGTCACCAGACACGCAGGCGCTTCATGTCGTTGGCCGCCACGACGATGATCATCGGCGGATAGACACACGCCCGACAGACGGAGGTGAATGGTGTCACTGCGGAAAACCCTGATGCTGACTCGCGCCTGGGACTTCAGCGTCGGCATCAGGATGCTGTTGGCTCATCTCGACGATGCCTGACGAAACTGACCGTATGAGGTGCGGTGGCGAAATGGCAACGCAGCGGCCTGCAAAGCCGCGATGTGAGGGTTCGAGTCCCTCCCGCACCTCCACACTCGCTGGCGCGAGTCTGTCGGCACGGGCCGGTTTCGGTGCTCAGCTCGCCTCCGCCCTCCGGGCTCGGCGATCAGTGCGAATCCCTCCCGCACCTCCAACCTTCGCGCCGATTCAACGAAGGTTGTCCGCCGTAGCTCGCGAAGGCGGACTCCGGGCGCTACGGTTGGCACGCCGGTGTCACCGTTACGATCGAGCCGAATCCGCTCCACACCTCACGTTGTTATCGCTCGTCAGTTGAGGTGCACTGGGCGTTCGTCTTGACTTCGCGTGACGGAATCTCTCACAATGCTTTTCAGTCTCGTGACGTCTTTCACCTGTTGTTGTCGTCCTGCCGCCGCATGCGCCATGTGTATGTGCGTGTGTACGCAGCCGACGACCGGCAAGTGAAACCGAGGCTCTCCCCACTCCATTCGGGTTTGTAAGCACCCTCCCTTTCACGCCGTCGCTCGGCTGACCTCGTACCCCAATTTCATTTTGTCGTGATCGCCACGCGTGTCATCGCGTTGGCGTTCGAAGGTCATCGAATCGACCGTGCAGGGAGTCTTCATGTTTCGCCGTGTATTTACGTATGTTGCGGTGCTCGCGCTTCTGTTCATCGCGCCGCATGGCGTGCAGGGTCAGCAGACAACTGGCACCGTCACCGGTGTCGTGCGCGACTCGTCTGGCGGCGCCATTCCTGGTGCCACCGTCCAGCTCCGCATCGAGGGCAGCAACACTCCGCGTGAGGCAACAACCGACGCGCAGGGCTCCTTCGCGATTTCGGGTCTTGTCCCCGGGCAGTACGACGCGAGCGTGGCGCTCGATGGATTCGAGACGTCGACCGTGCGCGTGTCGGTCAGCGCCGGGCAATCGGCGGCCGCCGATGTCACCCTCAGCCCCGCGCGCTTCAGCCAATCCGTAGTGGTCACCGCGCGCCGCACCGAAGAAGCCGCGCAGGACGTGCCCATTCCGGTGTCCGTGGTGCGTGGAGATCTTGTGGCGGACGCCGGCGCGTTCAACGTGAACCGCCTGAAGGAAATGCTGCCGACCGTCCAGTTCTACTCGACCAATCCCCGCAACAGCGCCATCAACATTCGCGGCCTTGGCGCACCGTTCGGCCTCACCAACGACGGCCTCGAGCAGGGTGTGGGTCTCTACATCGACGGCGTCTACTTCGCACGCCCCGCGTCGGCGACGCTCGACTTCCTCGACGTCGAACAGGTCGAGGTGCTGCGAGGGCCGCAAGGCACGCTCTTCGGCAAGAACACGACGTCGGGCGCCATCAACGTCACGACCAGGAAGCCGAGTTTCACTCCTGCCTCAGAGGTCGAACTGAACTACGGCAACTTCGGGTACGTCCAGGCGAAGGCGTCGATTACCGGTCCCGTCGTCAAGAACGTCGCGGGCCGGTTGTCGCTCTCTGGCACGCAGCGCGATGGTGTCCTTCTCAACGTGCGCACGAGCGACGATGTGAACGACCTGAACAACCTGGGTGTGCGCGGACAGTTGCTGTTTGCGCCGTCGGATGCACTGGCCATTTCGCTGGCGATCGATCACACGCGCCAGCGGCCTCGGGGGTATACGCAGGTGCTGGCCGGCGTGGCGCCGACGCTGCGCGCGGCGAATCGGCAGTGGCCGGCGATTGCAGCGGACCTTCACTACACCGCCCCGAGCTACAACCCGTACGACCGCGTCACCGATATCGACACACCCATGCGTTCGTTTCAACGGCTTGGCGGTACCGCCCTGAACATCGACCGGAAGATCTGGCGTGGACGTCTGACGTCGACAACGGCGTACCGGTACTGGGACTGGAAACCGTCGAACGACCGTGACTTCACCGCCCTTCCGATCACCACCATTTCTTCGGGGACGTCGTATCAGACGCAGTGGACGCAAGAGGTCCGCTACGCCGGCGACATCCTGCCGCGCGTGAACCTGGTGGCGGGCGTCTTCTACTTCCGACAGGCCATCGATTCCGATCCGGTATTCGTGCAGGAGCAGGGGTCCGCCGCTTATCGCGTGCTGCTGGCGCCGAGCGCCAACGCCTCAACGCCCGGTCTGCTCGATGGCTACGGTTATCGCCAGGACTTGCACTACCGCAATTCGAGCAGCGCGGTGTTCAGCCAGGCAGAAGTGAAGTTGAGCAATCAGTGGCGCGTGCTGCCTGGCATCCGCTTGAACTACGACCGGAAGCAGGCCAGCTTCGACCAGAGAATCTACGGCGGACTGCAGACGACGAACGCGGCGCTCATTACTCTGCAGCAGTCAGTGCTGGCGGCCCAGAAGTACGACGCGGATACGAACAACTACAACACGTCGGGGCAGGTCACCGTGGCGTACAAGCCCGCCGAGCAGGTCAATGCCTATGCGACCTTCGCCAAGACGTTCAAGTCGATCGGACTGAACTTGAACGGCGTGCCGGCCGACGCGAACAACCTGCCGATCCTGAGCGCCGCCACCGTGAAGCCGGAGGACGTGCGGCACTACGAGTTCGGCATCAAGACGACGCCGCTGCGCAACCTGACGGCGAATGTGACGTTCTTCAACTCTGATATTCGCAACTTCCAGGCACAGGTGTTCAACGGGGCGGTGGGCGTGCTGCGCGGCTACCTCGCGAACGCCGACCGGGTGCGCGTGCGAGGCGCGGAGTTCGACAGCAGCTTGAGCGCGACGCGCAATCTCTCGTTCTACGCATCGGCCGCGATCACCGAAGGCAAGTACCTCTCGTTCACAGATGCGCCGCTGCCGGTCGAAGAGACGGGTGCAGCGACGCAGTTCAAGGACATCTCCGGGAGCGATCTGCCGGGCCTGTCCAAGTACGCCGTGTCCTTCGGCGGCGAACTGGTGAAGGCCGGCGCGTTCTTCGGACGCACCGGTCAATTCTTCGGCGCCTTCGATGCCAGCTACCGCTCGACGTTCTCGTCCAGTGCCACGCCGTCGGCGTATCTGAACGTCAACGGGTACGGTCTGCTCAACACGCGCGTCGGGTTCCGGACCAGCAACGCGTGGACGCTGTCGGTCTGGGCGAGGAATCTGCTCAACAGGAACTATCTCGATCTGATGTCGGTTGTGGCCGGCAACACCGGGTTGCTCGTCGCACAGCCCGGTGACCCGCGCACCTTCGGGGTCACGCTGCGACTCTCACTCAAGTAGATCACGGCGCCGGACCCGTGTGGCCCGACCTCCATCTGCCACCGGGACCCGCTCCACGTCGCGTCGATGTGTCGACGCCTTTCACCAACGGAGACTGAACATGTCACAGGTTCTGGAGAACCGCCGGAGCATCGGCGACCGCGCCGCGCCGCATACCATGGAAACTCGTCGTGCCGACTTTCCGATCCTTCAGGAGCGCATTGGACCGCAGCCGCTGGTCTGGCTGGATAACGCGGCGACGACACAGAAGCCTCGCGCGGTGATCGATCGCCTTGTGCAGTACTACACCCACGAAAATGCCAACGTGCATCGTGGGGGACACGCCCTTGGCACTCGGGCCACCGACGCGTTCGAGGCGGCCCGTGAGAGCGCCGCGCGTTTCCTCAACGCACCGGACCACCGCGAGATCGTGTTCGTGCGGGGCACCACCGAAGCGCTGAATCTGGTGGCCAACAGCTGGGGGCGTGTCCATGTGGGCAAGGGTGACGAGATCCTTGTCACCGCTCTCGAACACCATTCGAATCTCGTGCCCTGGCAGATGCTGGCGGCCGCCACTGGCGCCCGCTTGCGCATCGTCCCGATTGACGCCGATGGACAGCTGGATCTCGATGCGCTGGACCGTCTACTCAACCCGGCGGTGAAGCTGGTGGCGGTGACACATATTTCCAATGCGCTCGGGACCATCGCGCCGGTGCGTGAGGTCGTGCGTCGGGCTCACCGCGTCGGCGCTGTCGTTGTCGTGGACGGCGCACAGGCCGTGTCGCATCTCGCCGTCGACGTTCAGGCGCTCGACGTCGACTTCTACGCGTTCTCGGGACACAAGGTGTTTGGCCCGACGGGAATCGGCGTCCTGTACGCCAGGCGTGACCGACTCGACGAGATGACGCCGTGGCAGGGCGGCGGCGGCATGACGGCCGACTTCGATGTGGAACGGACCGTCTACCAGCCGGCACCACAGTGCTTCGAAGCAGGCACGCCGAGCATCGGGGATGCCGTGGCTCTTGGCTCGGCTCTCGAGTATGTGCGGTCCGTCGGTTTCGACCACATCGAGGCGCACGACCGCGCGCTGACGGCCTACACGGTCAGGCGGTTGAGCACCGTGCCCCACCTTCAGCACGTCGGGACGGCAACCGAGAAGCTTGGCGTGGTGTCGTTCGTGATCGCCGGGGTGGACGCACGAGAGATCGGAGGCGCGCTCGATCGTGAGGGTATCGCGGTGCGAGTTGGGCAGCACTGCGCCCTGCCCGCACTTCGCTCGCTCGGCGTGAGCACCATCGTCCGCGTGTCGCTGGCTTTGTACAACACGCAGGAAGACATCGATGCGCTCGTGGCGGCGCTGACGCGACTGAGTTCGACGGTGACGAGAGGAGAAGCGCAATGACTATCGAGGACCTGTTGACGCGACTGCTCGCTGTCGCGATTGCCGTGGCGGGAGTCGTAGCCACCTATGTAGACTCCGCCGCGCAGGGCCGACCCAAGGCGGATGTGAGCGTGGTGGTCGACGCCGACGGGGTACGTGCAGGCTCGAATGCCCGCGTCGCGTTACGAGTGTCACTGCCGGATGGTGTGCACGTGCAGTCGAATCAGCCGCGCGACCCGCTGCTCATCGCATCAGCCGTGACGCCAACATTGCCTGCGGGTGTTTCCCTGGTCGAGACGCTCTTCCCACCCGCAGTCGACTTCAAGCAGGCAGCCGCGTCGGAACCCTTGTCGGTGTTCGAACAGACGTTCGTCATCGGCCTCAAGCTCGCCGTTGCCCCATCGGTCGCGCCGGGGGACGTGAACGTGCCGATTCGCTTCCGGTACCAAGCCTGCGACGAGCGCACGTGCTTTGCACCGCTCCGCGAAGACTTCTCGGCGGTGCTGCACATGCTGCCCGAGGGAGTGACCCCCAAGCCGCAGTTCACGGACGTCTTTGCCAGACTGCGTTTTTCCCGATGAAGTCAAAGTTCTTTGACCTGCGAAATCATCGATTGATACAACTGCGGACTATGTTGCTCGCACACATTCAGGGCTGTTGTTGCTGCCGAATCATCCCGGCAGGAGCCGTGGCGTGTGTCTGGGAGGAAAGCACGATCCGCTGATCGAGCACTCCCCCGTCTATCACGCCAGTCTTCGGGCCCGGGAAGCCAACGCTTCCCGGGCCTTTTCTTTTTCCTCAAAGGTTTCTCATGTTGGCGGAACGTTCAGTGACGGTTGCAATGGGCCTGGCCGCGGTCGTCGTGGCCTCGATGATCGTCGCAGTGCCCGAGCATCTGCACGGCCAGGTCGCCATCCGGAATCAGGGATTTGTGCCCTTCTCCGACGCGCCGATCAACTACCGGGCGGAACCTGACGATCCGGTCGCCCGCCTGCAACGACGGTTGAACAGTGGCGATGCCCAACTGAAGTGGGAGCCGCGCAGTGGCTACCTGCCATCAATCCTCGAGCAACTGCACATCTCCGAATCGTCGCAGATGCTGGTCTTTTCGAAGACGAGCTTTCAGTACAAGAAGATCTCGCCCTCGACACCGCGCGCGATCT
Organism: Vicinamibacterales bacterium; assembly: GCA_040081675.1. Lineage (GTDB taxonomy): Bacteria > Acidobacteriota > Vicinamibacteria > Vicinamibacterales > CAVVIG01 > CAVVIG01. Next base: position 1,413 of record JBEBGB010000199.1, on the reverse strand, counting down.
ACTTCAACGACGACGTGTATGTCGGAAAGGTGAGGGACGGCAAAGCGCTGGAGATTGTGTCGTTCGACGCCAGACAGGGCGCCATTTTCTATCTGCTCGAGGAGCAACAAGCCGATCGCCCCACGTTCCAACGCGCGGAGCTCGACTGCACCGTCTGCCATGTCGCGCCGACGACGCGCAACGTGCCGGGCGTGCTGGTGCGTTCGGTCTATGCCACGGCGTCCGGCGCGCAGGTGGGACGCTCGCCGTCGTTTCTCACCGGCCACGAGAGCCCGCTCAGCGAACGCTTCGGCGGCTGGTATGTCACAGGTACGACCGGCGCGCAGCGGCACCTGGGCAACGTCACGGTGAGCAACAGCAACGAACCGACGAACGTCGATCGCGAGAGCGGCGCCAACGTGACGAGCCTCGAAGGACGCGTCGACGTGTCGAGCTATCTCACGCCTCACAGCGACATCGTGGCGCAGCTGGTCCACGCGCATCAGACGCAGGCCCACAACCTGATGACGCAGGTGAACTTCCAGACGCGCATCGCGGCGTACGAGGAAGCTGCTGCGAATCGGGCGGCAGGCACACCCGAGGACCAGTTGTCGGCGGCGACACGCAATCGCATCAGCGACCTGTCCGAGCAGCTCGTTCGATATCTGCTCTTTGCCGACGAGGCGCCGCTGACCGGCGCGGTTCGCGGCACGTCGGGCTTTACCGAGCAGTTCGAGGCACGCGGGCCTCGTGATCGGCAAGGTCGATCGCTACGCGACCTCGATCTGCAGACCAGGCTGTTCCGCTATCCGCTCAGTTACCTGGTCTACACCGAAGCGTTCGATGCTCTGCCGGAACCGGCGAAGGGGTACGTCTATCAGCGACTGTTCGACGTGCTCAACAGTGATCCCAGCCGAGATGAATTCTGGTGGCTCGATCGCGCAGAACGACAGGCCATCTTCGACATCCTGCTCGACACCAAGCAGGGACTCCCGACTTCGTGGACGACCCATACGACGAAGAAGGCGGCCACGAGCGCCGCCGCCCGCCACTCGACAGTACCCGAACGGGGCACACGCCTCGAATAGCACGACCGATTGAACGAATAGGAGACGACATGAACAGGAAGTCTGTGTATGCAGTGCTGACCGCGGCGTTTGTCGCGGCAGCCACGCCGTCGGCCTTCGCCCAGAGTTTGGCTGGACGATGGGACGCGACGGTCACCATCAGCGGAGCTGACATCCCCTTCCGCCTCGACGTCGCCGAGAAGGGCGACGAGTTGGTTGGAACTCTTTACAACGGCGATGAAGCCGAAGCCACGACCACTGGTCGTCTGTCCAAGGGCACGGCGACGCTCAAGTGGGAACACTATCTGACGACGATCGTGGCGAGTGAAGAGAAGGGCGCGCTCGTCGGGCGCGTGGAAATCCGCGG
>JBEBGB010000198.1:0-8500 GCA_040081675.1 Vicinamibacterales bacterium | reverse complement strand
AAGCTCACCGTCCGGCCCCACCTTCATCTCGACGCCGGCGATGGCCTTGCCGACAGATCCGCGCTTGGTTCCAAACGGGTGGTTCAGGGTGACGATTGGGGCGGTTTCAGTCAGTCCATAGCCCTGCACCACCGCAAACCCAAGATCGCCCCAGAACTTCTCGAGCTCTCCTTCGAGAGGCGCCGCGCCCACCACGAACGCCCAGAACTTCGCACCGAAGAGACGATGCGCGTCGCGGTGGTGCCACCAGCGTCCGGCAATGCGGGAGACGGCGCGGGCGGCGCCAGTCCCCTGAAGTCCGGGCGTTCGTGCGACGCCGGCCTCGCGTGCGGACGGCGCCGCTCGCAGGGCATGCTCCCGGAGCACGTCGAGGATCTTCGGCACCGAGACGAGCACCGAGACACGCCGCGAGCGAATCTGGTCGGCGATGTCGCCCGGGTTGTACCCGCGCATGAAGACCACCACGCCGGTCAGCATGGGCGGCACGAAGGTGGCCATGGCCTGCCCGAACATGTGACTGAGAGGCAGAAGATTCAAGAACCGGATCGGCGCGAACGGCCGTGCATAGCGACGGTATTTCACCACCTCTTTCTCGACGGGCACGATGTTCGCGAGCACGTTCTTGTGCGTGATCACGACGCCCTTGGGATCGGCTGTCGCACCAGAGGTGAAGATGATCTCGGCGATATCGTCCCGCGTGATGGCAACCGTTGGTGGCGTCGCCTGAGCGTGCCACTCGAGTTCGTGAAGCGCCCAGATGGCCGCGGTGCCCACATCGCGGATGGGAGGCACGTCGTGCCCGACGAGGACGATCCTGGCGTCGACAATTCGGGCGACGCGAGTCAGGAAGTCTGGCGCTGAACGATAGTCGATCGGCACAACGACCACGCCGATGAGGAGACAGCCCCAGAACGCGACAATCCACTCAGGCCGGTTCTCGCTGAAGATGACGACCTTGTCACCCTTCGCGACGCCACTCGCCGCGAGCCTGGCGGCGAACGCCCTCGATGCGCGTCCGACGTCTGCGTAGCTGAAACTGCGCGTCCGGAACGAGTCGTCGTGAACGATGAACGTGCCGTCGGACGAGACGATCTCGTCGAAGAAGTCGATCAGCGTGTCGCGGGGCACCCGTGAATTATGAGGGATGCGTGCGGCAGGCGCTAATGAGCGGGACCTGATTGCGGCACTGGCGCCAGCTCGACGCGATGAACGCGCAGCACGCCAGCAACCTTGTTGTCGAACCTCAGTGAAGGTGTTCGGCGCAGTTGCACCTGGAGCACCCGCGTCTCCTCAGTTACGGGGACGTAGACAGCCACGGTGGTTCGGGGCATCGTTCGCTCGACGATCGGCGACTCTCGATGGAGGCGGCTCGAATCCTCTGCGTCCGCGATTTCGAAGTACACGCCCTGATCGGTTGTGAGGTTCTCCGCGCTCAACTCGGCGGTGAAGCGATACACGCCCGGCGAGACCACGACACGTTGGCGCACCCCCACGTCCGCGACATTGACGTCTCCGAGGAAACGCACGTCCAATCCGTCTCCCCGCGTGTAGCTGACTCCTGGCCGTGGCGAGAGATCCCAGTCGAACAAGGGGGTTGTGGGTTCGGTCTCGAATCGCGCGTTCGTCAGCAGGTTGGTCCGCTGTGAGCTGGTGACAGCGGGAGCGACGAACTCCTCCCAGACCTGCCGAGCCTCCAGGTAGGCTTTGCGCTGCCACAAGGCGTTTGTTGTTTCGTTTGCGGCCTTCTCGTCCGTCAACTTCTCGCGCTGCATCCACGACCAGGTTGTCAGGACTTCGCTGGTGCTCGAGCGCTCTCGCGTCCACGCCAGCCACGATCGCGCCACTCGCGGTGATGCCGGAATCGTCGTGCCGACGACGTCAGCGGCGTTGAGTCCAGCCCGCTCGATGTACGAAAACAGGATCTCGTCGAAGTCCGACGTTTGTTCCAGGATGCGCGGTACGAGTTGCAAACCCTGCGAACTGCGCTCGTGCGCGAAATCGAAGTTGGCCACGCGCATCAGCACCGGTGCGAGCCCTGACCCGGCGGCCAACGCCTGCGCGAACGCCTCTTCCGCCCTGCTGGAATCACCGATACCAACCAGGTATTCGCCAAACGTTGCCCATGTATGCGGGTTGGAGGGATCTTCTCGCAGTAGTGCGCCCAGACCCGCTGGCGTGGCGCCAGTCTGCTGTAGGGTGGCCGTCATTTGCTCGAAGCGGCATCCGCCGTAAAGGCAGACGGTGCTGTCCGGGGCAGGAGACTGCAATTCCACCGTAATCGACACCGCAGCGGCCGCGAACGCCATCAACGGAAACAACAAGCGCAGCATCAGGAGTCCGCCTGCTGCAACGCCGGGCTCACGGCCACGCCTGCCAGCCAGGCGAGAGCCAGCGCATTTGCCGGAATGTACAGATTGAAGTCGACGAGGCTGTGCAGTCCGATCGCCAGCAGCGACGCGAGCAGGCCCATGCCGAGCCATGGGTGTTGAGCCTCTTCTCGAAATGCCGCCCCCAGACTGCGACGGAAAATCCACAGCGCAAAGGCCATGGTCAGCCCAAATCCGACCGTGCCGAGCTCGGTCAGAATCTGCAGGTAATCGTTGTGGGCATATTCCACGGCGTTCGTGGGCATTGCGTGACGAAAGGGATAGAGCGCGTGTTCGAACGTGCCCAGTCCAGCGCCGGTCAGCGGATACGCCCGGAACAGTTGCCAGCCCTCGCGCCAGATCTGGACGCGTCCGTCAGTCGTGATATCGCCAGCTCCCGGCGTGTCGACGAACCGGAGCACCATGGCGTTGGTGGACACGAGTAGCACAATGGCGAGAGGCAGGACGAACGGCAGCCCCCACATCCACGCCGACGATCGTCGTTCCTTCCGGCGAAGGAGGAGCCAGCCGAGTGCGACGGTGGCGATGGCCGCCAGCGTCGCCAGGAAACCCATTCGTGACAGCGAGGCGATGACACCGGCCAGCAGGCCTCCTGCCGTGAAGACCAAGGCGCCGGCTCCAAGGGCCAACCCAAGTGGTCGCGTCCGGGTTCCCCGTCGCGCGTACCGGTTTCGTCCCTGGGACGTTCCGTCCGACTGAGTCCACACCGCCAGCGCCCACGTCAGTGCGATGGGGAATGCCAGTTCCAGCAGACCCGCATAGTGGTTGCGATTCACATAGGTTCCGCTCACAGCTCGCGCGACGCTCGAACCGTCAGCCGCCGAGTTGAACTGCGCGAGACCGAGCGACGCTTCCAGCACCGCGACCACAATGACCGGAGCGACCGCGATCCACACTCGCTTGCCCGTCCACCAGCGCGCCATCTCGCGTGCCGCCAGGAACATCGCCATTGCAGGGAGCACGAAGACCAATCGTTCGAAGGTTGCCGGCGGTGCCACGGAGAGGGGCAGCCAGGCGCTGCGGTCGACGCCAGTCAATGCCCGCGCCGCCATCGTCCACCGAGCGCCTTGTGGAGACAGGAGGCTGACCATGGAGGGCGGCAGCGGGACCAGGGCCAGCAGCATCCATGCGGCGACTGCTGACAGCAGCCAGAGTTCAGGTGAGGCTCGCCTCGCTTGAACCGCTGCTTCATTTGCCGCGCTTCGCGGGGCGGTCGTCTTGACGGAGCTGGACTTGACGCGTTCGCGACGCAGTCCGGCCGTCAAGACTCCGAGGGGACTTGCTGAACCCGCGTCTGTGCGCGACCGAAGCAACAGGCAGGCCGCAGTGGCGAGTGAGATGACGACCGACAGGTACTGCCATTGAACGGCGTCCACGCCCCCGCGGAGCAGCACCGCGGCAGTCAGACAGAGGGCGAGGATCAGCCAGGCAACCCAGCGCCCTGCATCACGCGGTCGCGTGCGCATCGCCGACACGACAGGCGAACACCGCGGTCAGTGCTCGCTGATGGTGCTCGCATCGTCTCATTGGATGGGGCTCACGGGGGCGCCGTTCTGCGTGACCAGACCGACGGTGACGCCAGCGAGACCTGCCGCAGCGGCAATCAGGAGAACCGTTTTCTTGGTGGTCCACCAGCCTGCGGGGAGCCGCGACTCGCCGAGCGTGATATCGCCGACGAGTTCCTTGGGTACCACCGTGTCTGCACGCGCCAATAGCCTCACGCCGTTGAGCTCTTTCAGCGTGTAGTGCGCCGAATCGGATTCCAGCTGGAAAGATGGAATTCCGTCCGACAGATTCAGCCTCGCGTTCGCATGCGGCGCGAGCACGATCGTGGAGCCATCGGCAAACGTCAGCGTCACGGGCGTATCGCCTGCCTTGATCGTGTCCCCTGGCATGACGGGCCACGTAGGAACCGCGAGGCTCGGGTTGACGCGCGCCCCTCTGATCTCGAATCGGCTGCTGGATACGGCGGTCGCGACCTGAGTCTGCGCGAAGAGGCTTGTGCCGAGGGCTACCGACACGACGATTGCGATGAACCGAGTAAGTCTCAACACCGATTTCTCCGAAGTATCAAATTGTCCAGTTGGCACCCGAAACTTATAACGAACGCTATAGCCTAGGGCCTCCCGGATCAAGCTGAATCCGCGCTGAAGGCACTCTGTGTCGTCTCGTGACCTAAAAAGTGTCCAAATCTGCACATCTCCGACATCATCTCGGTGCGCGCACCGACATGGCACGTCCTGCGCTCGCAGCAAAATTGTGGCCCTGGGGCAATGCCCGGCCGCATTCGCCCCAAAGACGGCGCTTCGGACGTGGTTTCCAGACGTTTGTGTCGCTTCTCACGGGCGACCGCAGGTGTCGTTGAGGAGGATGAAGGGTTGCTGTCGGTGTGAGATCGCCGATGACGTGCCTGTCGCCGTAGGCGCGTGACTAGAATGGAGGCTCGATGAGTCCAATCATGTTGAAGCGATGGTCGATTGTCATTGCCTGGGCCTGTGTTTGCCTCGCCGCCCTGCCTGCCATCGCGCAGGAGCAGGCCGGCCCTGTCTGGCCAAAGTTGAGCGCCGGCGAGCGCGCCGACGTGATGCGGTTCGGCGACGACTTCAAGCAGTTCATCGGCAGTGCGAAGTCCGAGACGGCGTTCGTGCGCGAAGCCACGAAGCTCGCCGAAGCGGCCGGATTCCGAGCGTGGCCTTCCGCTCCGAAGAAAGCCGACGTTGCGCCGGGCTCGCGGTGGTACGCCGTCAACCGAGGCCGGAGCATTGTGGCCTTCGTCGTGGGTACCGACCCCGTCGTGACCGGCACGCGCATCGTCAACACCCACAACGACTCGGTGCGTATCGAGCTGAAGCCCAAGCCGTTTCGCGATTCGTTCGATATCTCGATGCTCGATACCACGCCGCACGGCGGGCTCAAGAACTACCAGTGGGTCAATCGTCCATTGGCCTTGATCGGACGTGTCACGCGGATGGATGGCACGTCGGTGGACGTGAACATCGGTCACGACCCCTCCGACGCCGTGCTGATGATCACGGACCTTGCGCCGCATGTCGACACCGACTTCCGCGAGCGCCGGAACCGAGACGTGATTCAAACCGAGGAACTCGATCCTCTTCTCGCGCTCACTCGCGATGGGGCCTTGAAGGCGCTGAAGGACAAGTACAACCTGACGCCGGAGGACTTCCTGTCGGCTGACTTGCAGATTGTGCCGGCGCAGATGCCGGTTGACGTCGGACTCGATCACCAGCTGATTGGCGCCTACGGACACGACGATCGCTCGAACGGATTTGCGGCTTTTCGCGCGATCCTCGAGGTGAAGTCTCCGCAGAAAACCGCGATTGCCTACGGCGTCAACAACGAGGAAGTCGGATCGTGGACGACGGGTGTCGAGTCGGAGTGGTTCCGAACGCTGGTTGCGGAGATCATCGCGGCGCAGGAGCCTTCCTACAGCGATTTGATGCTGCGTCACGCGCTGGCGGCCTCGCAGGCGCTGGTGTCCGACTGCACCACCGCGCTCGACCCCGGTTTTCCGCAACCCTACCTTCCGAATGGATCAGCCCGGCTCGGATGGGGACTGGCGTTCAAGGAATACGGATCGGGGCGCGAAGCCGACGCGGAGTACTTCGCACAGATTCGGCGCGTCTTTTCGGATGCGGGCGTCCACTGGCAGGTGCATGCGTACCGCAGCGGCTACGGCGGCGGCACGATTGCCCAGTGGTTCGCGAACGCGAACATCGACGCCATTGATGTCGGCATTGGCATCCTCAGCATGCACTCGCCGATGGACGTCTCGGCGAAGGTCGATATCTGGGAGCTGTATCGCGGGTTCAAGGCTTTTTGGGGTGCGCCGGTTCGCGCGGCTGGTGTTCCATCCGCGCGTTAGCGTAAGCTGAGCACTTCCACATGCGTATCTTTCTCACCGGTGCTACCGGATATGTCGGTAGCGCCGCACTCGATGCCCTTGTTCGAGCTGGGCACCAAGTGACAGCGCTCGTGCGCGACAACTCGAAAGCCGCTCACGTTGCCACACGAGGCGCCCGGCCGGTCGTTGGCAGTCTTGCCGACCCGAATACCTATCGCGCGTCTGCCGACGCGCAGGACGGCTACATTCACACCGCGTTCGACACGTCTGCAAGCGGCGTTGCCATGGACCGCAGCGCGATCGAGACGCTGCTGGCGTCCGCCCGTCGTCCGAGAACGGTTGGCGCGTTACCCGCCGAGCCGCGGTTCGTCATCTACACGTCGGCCGTGTGGGTCATTGGACGCGCGTCGGAACCCGTGGACGAATCCGCGACGACCAATCCTCTGCCACTGGTCGAATGGCGTCCCTCGCATGAGCAGATGGTGCTGAGCGCGTCGACCGAGGCCTTGCGCACTGCAGTCGTACGCCCCGGTCTCGTGTACGGCGGAGGCGCCGGCATCGTTGGTGATTTGTTCCGCATGGCGACCAACGGCCTGGTCCGCGTCATCGGCGACGGCAACAACCGCTGGCCGCTGGTCTACGACCGCGATCTCGCCGACCTCTACGTCCGCATTGCGACAAATGGCAACGCGTCGGGTGTCTTCAACGCCAACGACGAAGGTGACGAGCGTGTGAACGACATCGTCGCCGCGATCAGTCCCTACCTGCCGCACAATCCCGATGTGCGCCACGTGCCCATCGAAGAGGCACGAACGAAGATGGGCCCGTACGCTGACGCCCTGGCACTTGATCAGATCGTGCGGAGCCGACGCTCACGTGCCCTCGGTTGGAACCCGTCGCTGCACTCGGTGGCGGGCAACGCCGCTCGCCTGCTCGGCGAGTGGCGAGCCTCGAGAGCCTGACGCCGGCGGACCAACCCTAGGGAATGAAGTAGAAAGCCAGCGCGATCACGGCGTACACCGAGATCAGCTGTAGACCCTCCACCCAATTGCTCTCGCCGTCCGCCACCACCATTGACGTCGCCAACACCGATAGCGCAATCGCCGAGATCTCGAACGAGTTGAAGATCAGCGACATGGGGTGCCCGATCGCGAACGAATACAGCACCACGACAGGTCCGACCAGCAGGGCGATTTGTGCGCTGCTCCCAACCGCGATCTCGACAGCCAGCGTCATCTGATCGCGGCGCGCCGCCACGATCGCCGAGTAGTGCTCGGCCGCGTTGCCAACGATGGCGACCACCACCACACCCACGAACAGTTCCGTCAACGCGAACTGGTGGAGAGCCGGTTCGAGGGCACTCACGAGCAACTCCGCCTGAATGGCGGTCAGAATCGTACCCGCAGCCAGCAAGCCAACAGCAGTCGAGGTCGAAATGTCCGAGCGATGGTGGTGCTGCTCCGGCCGAAAAAGATCGCGCCCGGCGGTGAAGGCATACACCAGACTCCCCGCATACGCGACGATGAGCACGACGGAGGTCCAGAGGCTGAGCCTCGTGAGCGCCGTCGATTCGGCGCTCAGCGAACCGTAGAGCGTCAAGTCGAAGACGGCCGGCATGACGAGCGCCACGACACCAAGGAACAGCATCGTCGACGTGTTGGTGGCCGCAGTGCGGTTGAACTTCTGCGAGCGCTTGCCAAGTCCGCCGAGAAAGAACGAGAAGCCGAGCACGAGCAGCAGATTGCCCATGATGCTGCCCGCGATCGACGCCTTGACCAGTTCGACGTGACCCTGGTGGAGGGCGACGATGGCAATGATGAGTTCCGCCGCGTTTCCGAAGGTCGCGTTGAGGAACCCACCAAGCGCTGGACCCGAGCGCTCAGCAAGCTCCTCGGTCCCGAGACCGATGACACCGGCGAGTGGTATCAGCGATGCAGCGGCCGTGAGGAAGACCCACTGCGACCCTGGCGCGCTCATCGAAAGCCACCAGGAGATAGGCGCAAAGACGATGAGGAGGTTGATACGGTTGGCGGCGAGCGCCTTCAGCGCGGCTCGGACGGAGTGCATGGCCCGTTAGTCCGCGAAGCGCTCGAGGTCTTCCTCGTCGGCGCCTGGTAGCAAATCGAAGAACGCGTCGAGGCTGCGGTCGAGCCCTCGTCGCAGTTGCGGGATCGTGCCGTCCAGCGTGTGCAGTGTCACGCTGGCTGTCGTGCCGTCAACCAAAGAGGCCGTCGCGCCGTCGACACCCTTG
>JBEBGB010000885.1:0-2177 GCA_040081675.1 Vicinamibacterales bacterium | reverse complement strand
GGGCTCGACCGCATCGTCCTGAAGAATCTGCATCTCCCGCCGTCCGAATCGAACATGAAGGCGTGGGAGCAATTGGTCGACCGCATCAAGCACCCGACCGACGAGTTGACCATTCACGTCGTCGGCAAGTACGTCGGCTATGAAGACTCCTACAAGAGTCTCAACGAAGCGCTCTACCACGGGGGGTTCCAGCATCGTCTGAAGGTGAACATCAAGTGGGTCGAGGCCGAGGCCCTCGAGGACACGAACAGCGAGGAACTGCTCGAAGGCTCACACGGCATTCTCGTACCAGGCGGATTCGGAGACCGGGGCACTCGGGGCATGATGGCCGCCGCCAGGTATGCGCGCGAGCGCCGCATCCCGTTCTTCGGCATCTGCTACGGCTTTCAGTGGGCAACGGTCGAGTACGCCCGCAATGTCTCCGGCTTGCCCGATGCCGACTCCACTGAGTGCGCACCAGACACGCCAACGAAGGTCATTTACAAGCTGCGCGATCTACTCGGCGTGGACGACCTCGGTGGCACGATGCGACTTGGCAGTTACGCGTGCGAGCTGGCGCCCGGGTCGCTGGCTCGCGCCATCTACGGCGTCGACCTGATTCGGGAGCGACATCGGCACCGGTATGAATTCAACTGTCTGTACGAGAAGACCCTGACTGACACCGGCATGCGCATCTCGGGTCGATCGCCGGACGGCAAGTTCGTCGAGATCGCGGAGGTGCCTGATCACCCGTGGTACGTGGCGGTGCAGTTTCATCCGGAGTTCAAGTCGAAACCGACCAGGCCGCACCCGCTCTTCGCCTCGTTTGTCGAGGCCAGCTACAAGCACAAGGTGGGCGCGGTGCAACGTGCCGCAACCGAGACGGTGGCCTAGTGCCCCTTTTCGCAAAGGGCACTGAGCTGTGACGCCGGTAACCTTGGGCACGATGGTGATGGGCGCGGGCCATCCCATCATCCTCATGGCAGGCCCCTGCGTCGTCGAGAGCGAGGCACACGCCATGGGTCTCGCCGATGCCCTCGTGGATATCACCGCCCGGGTCGGCATTCCGTTCATCTTCAAAGCGTCGTACGACAAGGCGAATCGGACATCGGCAACCTCGTTCCGAGGTCCGGGCATCGCCGAGGGACTTCGCGTGCTGGCCGCGATCAAACGCCAGTTCAACGTGCCCATCGTCACTGACATCCATGAAGCGGCCGAAGCCGCGATGGCCGCCGAAGTGGCCGACGTGCTGCAGATTCCGGCATTTCTCTCGCGGCAGACCGACTTGATCGTGGCAGCAGCCAAGACGGGCCGAGTCGTCAACATCAAGAAGGGTCAGTTCCTGGCGCCCGACGACATGAAGCACGCCGTGGCCAAGGTGGTTGCTGCGGGCAATCCCCGTGTCGTCGTCACCGAGCGCGGCAGCAGCTTCGGCTATCACAACCTCATCGTAGACATGCGTGGGTTTCCGATGATGCGGGAGATGGGCATTCCGGTCGTGTTCGACGTCACGCACAGCCTGCAGTTGCCGGGCGGCGGCGACGGAGTGACAGCTGGCCTCGCGCAGTACATCACGCCCCTGGCATCGGCCGGCGTGGCTGCCGGCGTCGACGGCATCTTTCTCGAAGTGCATGAAGATCCAACCCGCGCGAAGAGCGATGCACAGAACGCGCTTCGACTCGACCTGCTCGAACCGCTCCTCCGCCGGTTGATGGCCATCGACACGATCGTCAAGCAGTCCGATGCAGCGGTAGCGTCGACCGGGAGCACACACTCCCGTGGTTGACCTCGCGCTTGCGCGCAAGGTGCTCGAGACCGAGGCCGCGGCCATCCTCGCGCTCGTGCCGCGAATCGGCAGGCGATTCGAACAGGCCGTCGAGATGCTGCAGGCCTGTGAGGGCCGGGTCATTCTCACCGGCATGGGCAAGTCCGGGATCATCTGCCGCAAGGTCGCCGCAACGCTCACCAGCACGGGCACGGCCGCTCTCTTCCTGCACCCAGCGGAGGCGATGCACGGCGACCTTGGGGTTATCCAGGGCAAGGACGTGGTGATCGCGATTTCGTCGAGCGGCGAGACAGCGGAGGTCATCCGTCTGATCGAGACGATTCGTCGCGTTGGCGCCGCGCTCATCACCATCGTCGGCGCCACGAAGTCGACGCTGGGCGAAGCCGCCGACATCACCATCGACTGCAGTGTC
>JBEBGB010000884.1:0-2178 GCA_040081675.1 Vicinamibacterales bacterium | reverse complement strand
ACAGGCAAGCGAGTCGACTGGCCCAATGTTCACCCTTCAACGATGGTGCACGCCGGCGGCATCAAGGTCGGCATCGTTGGCGTGATGACGATCAATGCACTCAGGTCCACGCTGCCGCTGAATGTGCAAGGGCTTCGCATGGCGGCGTTGACCGAGACAGTTGCCACCGAAGCCACAAAGCTGCGCGAGGCCGGCGCACAGATCGTCATCCTGGCGGCGCATGCGGGTGGATCGTGCGAACGATTCGCGGATCCGCTCGATCTGTCCTCGTGCGATCCCAACGCGGAAATCTTCGATCTGGCTCGTGAACTGCCGCGCGGGCTCGTCGACGCGATTGTTGCGGGCCACACGCACGCGGGGCTTGCGCATGAAGTGGCCGGCATTCCCATCGTTCAGTCGTACTGGGGCGGACGGTCCTTCGGAAGAATCGACTTGAAGGTCGACCGCGAGACGGGCCGAGTGCTGTTCGCGACGCCGTTTGCGCCGCGCGACATCTGCGGTGTCAACGATCCAGTTCGTGCGACGTGCGCTCCGCCTGACGCCGCACTGTCGCTGCCACGTGCCGAGTACGAAGGTCGCCCCGTCGTTGAAGACGCGGCCGTGCTGCACGCCATGGTCCCCGCGCTGAGCCGCGTTCGGCATCTGCAGGACACGCCGCTTGGCGTCGTGCTCGACACGCCGATCGCCCGGGCGGGAGACGATGAGTCGCCTTTGGGCAACTTGTACGCGGACGCGCTTCGCGAACGGGGCAACGCGGATATCGCTCTGAACAACAACAGTCTCGGCGGTCTTCGTGCCGATCTGCCTGGCGGCCGAGTCACCTTCGGTCAGCTCTACGACACGTTTCCGTTCGACAACCGGCTTGTGCGGATCCAGTTGACCGGAAGCGCGCTCGAGCAGGGCATTTCGAACGCTCTGCGACGCGGCCGACGTGGCGCGTTTGGCATATCGGGCGCCCGGCTGCTCGTGAGCTGCGCGGCCGATGGCCCACAGGTCCAGCTGTTTCGCCCATCAGGACAGCGGATCGGATCGTCTGAGTCGATCACGGTTGTGGCGATGGACTCGATGCTCGGAGGGCAGCTCTTCGCGCCCGTCGTCCCACCGGGCAGCTTGCGCGTGCCGTCGGACGCGCCAATCGTGCGAGAGGTGGTCGAAGACTGGCTGCGTGACCGTGGCGGGCACTTGCGTGCGGACGATTTCGTGGCAGCGGCGAACAGACGCGTGGAGATCGCCGACACCTCGGTGTGTCTGGGACAGTGAGCGGCACCGTGGCCATGCATGAGACGGCGCGCGGCCCTGTATTGCAGCCCGCACCGTCGTTTCGATCAGACTAGAGTGTACGGCGGAGGGCGAGCATGGAACCTGGACACGCTCGAATCGGCATCTGGAATCTTCGGATTGCCGCGTGCGCACTGTGCGTGAGCCTTGCTCTCTCAGGGGCGACCGCACAGGCTGCCGACGATGAACAGGGACAGGCGGCGTCACCTATCGGATCGGCTTCTGAGCCCGCCGCGCCGAGCGACTTCCTCATCGGTGCACCCCGCGCCTGGTTCTCGTTCAGGGGAACGCAGCTGTTTCCCCGTGCCGGCGGCGACTTGTTTGCGTTCGTCAGTGAGCAGCTCACCGTCGATCGAGCCGGCCTGCGCGCTCGCGGCCTGGCAGCCGACCTCGGCATCGCGCTCGGACCCCGCGTCGATGTGGTGACTGGGTTTGATTTCACCACGCACGCCACGCCGTCCGAATATCGCCACTTCGTCGCCTCGAACTCACAGCCGATCACCCAGAGCACGGCGCTGAAGCAGACCGCACTCTCGATCGGAGCACGGTACTCGCCAATTGGTCGAGGACTCAGCATCAGCCGCTTCGCGTTCATCCCGCGCCGCTTCACACCGTACGTCGGCGGCGGCGCAACCCTCGCTTACTACAACTTCTCGCAGCTGGGTCAGTTCGTGGACGCGAACGACCTCTCGATCTTCACGGACCGCTTCGTCTCGAATGGATGGACGGTCGGACCCTACGTGAACGGCGGTGCGGATATCCAGCTGTGGAAGCGGCTCTACGTGTCATTCGAGGGACGCTATTCGTGGCTGCACTCGGAGCTGGATTCCGACTTCAGCGGTTTTGACGGGATCGACCTGGCTGGCTTCCGCGCCAGTTCCGGCATCAGCGTCGTGTTTT
>JBEBGB010000883.1:0-2180 GCA_040081675.1 Vicinamibacterales bacterium | reverse complement strand
CGATATTCGCCGCTCGATCAGATCAACGCGGGCAACTTCAGCACACTCGAGATCGCCTGGCGGTTCAAGACCGACAATCTGGGTCCGCGGCCGGAGTACCAGTTCGAATCGACTCCGCTGATGGTGAAGGGTGTCGTGTACTCGACCGCCGGCACACGGCGATCGGTCGTTGCGCTCGACGCGGTAACGGGCGAGCTCTTGTGGGTACACGGTGAGCACGAAGGTGAGCGAGGCGCCGCGGCGCCACGGCAGCTTTCGGGACGCGGCCTTGCGTACTGGACCGACGGCCGCGACGAGCGGATTCTCTACGTCACGCCCGGCTACCGCCTCATCTCGCTCGACGCAAAGACCGGCAACCCGGTCCCGAGCTTCGGCGCCAGTGGAGCCGTCGATCTGAAACTCAACAACGATCAGACCATGGACCTCGTCACGGGCGAGATTGGTTTGCACTCGGCGCCCACCGTCGCTGGAAACACGGTCATCATCGGTGCCGCGCATTTGTCGGGCAGCGTGCCGCGCAGCAAGACCAACGAGAAGGGGTACATCCGCGGGTTCGACGTCAAGACGGGCAAGCGGTTGTGGATCTTCCACACGATTCCGCGGCCGGGTGAGTTCGGGAACGACACCTGGCTGAACGATTCGTGGTCCTACACAGGCAACGCCGGTTCCTGGGGGCAGATCTCGGTCGATGAAGAACTCGGGATGGCGTATCTGCCGATCGAGCTGCCAACCGGCGACTACTACGGCGGCCATCGGCCCGGCAACAACCTCTTTGGCGAGAGCATTGTCGCCGTCGATTTGAAGACCGGTCAGCGCAAATGGCATTTTCAGCTGGAGCACCACGGCATCTGGGACCACGACATCCCCTGCGCGCCGATTCTCGCGGACATCACCGTTAACGGACGCACGATCAAGGCGCTCGTGCAGCCGACCAAGCAAGCGTGGGTGTATACCTTCGATCGAGTGACCGGAAAGCCGATCTGGCCGATCGAGGAACGGCCGGTCGAAAAAGGCGACGTGCCCGGCGAGTGGTACTCGCCGACGCAGCCCTTTCCGCTCGATGCGCACGGTAACCCGTTTGCGTACGATCGCAACGGCTTCGTGCACGACGATCTCATCGACTTCACGCCCGAGCTCCGCGCAGAGGCAGAAAAGCTGGTCGCCAGATACAAGATCGGACCGATCTTCACGCCGCCTGTCGTGAGCAGAGCCGAGGGTCCGCTCGGCACCATCTCGATGGCGATCAACGGCGGCGGAACCGTGTGGGCCGGGGGCTCCTACGATCCTGAGACTCACATCATGTATGTCTACTCGCGCCGGCAGCCGGGCTCGCTCGGACTCGTCAAACCGGACCCGGGCAAGAACGACATGAACTACATCCTGGGCAGCGCGCTTACGGGCGCGCGCTCCGCGCTTCCGATGGGTGCGGCCCCCGGCTCGTCGACGTCGACCATCGCGTCAGGGGCTGCCGCTCCGCCGGTGGCGGCCGCTGCTCCGGCCGCAGGCCGCGGCGGCGCTGCTGGTGGTGAAGGTGGCGGCGGAGGACTCTTGGTTCAGGGCCTGTCAATCGCCAAACCGCCTTACGGCAGCATCAGCGCGGTCAGCCTCGATAAAGGCGAGGTTCTCTGGCAGATCGCGCACGGCGACACGCCCGACAACGTTCGGAACCACCCGGCGCTCAAAGGTCTGAACATCCCGCGCACCGGCCAGGCCGGCATCATCGGGACGCTCATCACCAAGACACTCGTCATCGCCGGCGAGGCGCAACTGACGTCTGCCGCTGGGCATCCGCGCGGGGCGCTGCTGCGCGCGTACAACAAAGCCACCGGCGCGGACGCCGGCACGGTGTTCATGCCGGCGCCGCAGAGCGGATCGCCGATGACCTACATGCTCAACGGCAAGCAGTACCTCATCGTCGCGATTGGCGGCGGGAACTATCCGGGCGAACTGCTCGCGTTTCGTCTGCCCGGATAGAGACGCTGGGCGTTCGCGTGTCGAGTCCGGCGACTGTGTGGATGGGAGGAGCCGTGCGTGCACCGCTGTCGTTCGTCGTCGCTTCTGCGCTGATCCTCCTGGGTACCGTGCATCTGGTCGCGCAGATCACCAGCAACCCGATTCCGGCACCCATCGAGAAGCGGGGCCTGGCCGTGGAGATCAAGGACCTCGTCCGTCTGCCTGAT
>JBEBGB010000882.1:0-2181 GCA_040081675.1 Vicinamibacterales bacterium | reverse complement strand
GAGCGCGTGCTGCAGAATGCGACCCGGGGTCGGCTCGATCGTGATCGTCACCCGATCGATGGCCGCGGCTGGCGGACGGGTCTCGACATTGAGCAGCGCCAGCGTGCGCAGGGCACGTACATCGCGCAGCGGCGAAGGCAGCTCGAGCCGGCATGCGTGGACCTCGCGCGTCACCAGGTGGAGTTCGATATGTAGAACAGCCACGCCACGGTCGCGCCGCTCGAGACGCGTGGACAAGGGTTCGAGCAGACGCGTCAGTACGAAGGACAGCGGTTCCTGCCCCTCGATCGGCCACTCGAGTTCGAGCGTGCCTTCGAAGCGCTCGTCGGCCTGCATGGGCACGAGCGGACGTGTGTCCTCCCCTCGCGCAATGGACTGCCAGATTCGTCCGCTCCGTCCGAGCCGAGCCGACAGATCGGCCGCAGGCAGAGCGGCCAGCTCTCCCAGCGTACGCAGACCCCAACTCCGCAACGTGGCTATGGCGCGTGCTGCGGCCGCGCGTGCGGCATCAGCACGCAACTGCGCCTGCGCGACGCTACTCTTCTCACCTGAACGGCTCTTCTCACCTGAACGGCCACTCGAGCTACCACTCGCGCTGCCACCTGAACTGCGACCCAAGCCGCCACCCACACCGCCACCTGACTGGGACGACTCTTCGTGCACCTGCTCGAGCACGGTTAGTGGAACGTCGGCGAGTGCGCTGGCAATACCGGCGGCGGGTACGATCGTCACGCCAGGACGCACCAGCGCCGTCACGAGCGCCGCCATGCGCGTCGGTGCAATGGCCACGTGCACGCGCACACCACGCGAAGCGGCTTCCCGTCGTAACTCGGCGCCAATTGCACGGGGTGTGCCGAATAGCCGCGAGAGCCCGCGCACGTCTATCGACACCAGATCCCTTCGATGCTGCTCGTAGCGCGGCGAGAACTCGGCCGCGATGGAGACGAGCGGCGAGGGTGGCTGACACATCTGACGGTCGGCTTCACCATGTGCGCGACGAGTCGCTCCTCCGCTGCGAGCCATGTCCTCAACGTCTGCTGCACGGTGAGCCAGGTTTGCAGACACGGCGACCGCGGAGTGCTGTGCCGGGTCCGCAGACCCAGCGACTACGGAGTGCTGTGCATGCCCCGGCAGCGGTGGTTGATAGAGGCAGGCATAAAGGCTTGGGTCGCCAGAGCCCTGACGAAACTGACCTGGGTCGTCGGAGTCTTGGCGAAGGCGGCCTGACTCGCCGAAGCCTTGGCGAAGGCGGTCAGACATGGCACGCCGTCCTGGTCGTGATGGGAAGCGCTGCAGCATCCGACGCCTGCACTCGCGCACGCGACACACGCGCTTCGATATCCAGGCCGTCGAGCAGGCATCCCTCGAACCGCGCAGCGCTATCCACCCCATTGCCCGAGACGCCGCCGGCAGGTTGCAACGTGATCGTCAGTCCTGCCGAACTGCGAGAGATGGGCGTATGTCCTGCCAGCACACCAATCGTCTGACTCCCTTCGATCATGCGTTGCAGCCGCAACCACGTCGTGAACGGCAGCCGACGCACGGCGTCGTGCGGCGCGTCGCCCACGTCGAGTACCACGAGGCCGAAGTTGCCAGCCTGCAGCACCAGGCCGAGCGCTTTCACGGCCTGCTCCATGGCGCGTCCGTTCAGATCGCGACAGAGCCCTGGACTGGTCACCACATGCCCGCGAATCCAGAGCAGCCGCTGCAGGTCGACGCCGGCTGCCGCAAGAGAGGCCACGTCCAGCATGTCGAGCGCATCGATCAAGGCCACCAGTTCGCCGCGAGACGTGGCCGCCGCTATGACCTGGATGAGCAGACTCGTGCGTCCAGACGACCGCGGACCGACGATCTCCGAGAGATGCCCTCGCGGCAGCCCTCCTCCGAGGCGGGCGTCCATCGCCGGCACCCCCGTCGAGCCGACCGCCTGGTCGTCGTGCGGGTCGACCGTGGGAAGCGCCGTGGTGAGCGTGCGGTCGAGACTCCGCGCGCGAAGCGCCGAGACAAGCATGGTGCGATCAGCACGGGCAAGCAGCATAGTTTCGCCTTTTATTCGCCTACCCGCGAACTATAGCGCACGGCGTTTCGCCAAATCAAGCCCGTTGTCGAATGGGGTAAGATGGGCGGCGCACGTCGCAGGCTTAGGACCTGGACATGAATAAGGGTGCCAGTCTGGCCGCC